>JBCBCD010000078.1:0-13407 GCA_038530915.1 Bacteroidota bacterium | reverse complement strand
AACCAACAACCAACAACCAAAAATTAACTTTTTTCTCCAAATAGTAGACTACAGAGTTTGATATTGGAACTAAATATTTCCAAATCAAACTAAGTGAAATGCAGTCAGTAAACCAACTATGTGAGCAGCCGGAACGAGCCAGATTTTTTCTTAAAATGAAATGTATAGAATGGGTTGGTTGGAGGTTGCCGTAAGTCTGGATTGATGCCGGAGTCCTTTAAAGAACTCCGGCATCACCTATCTAATTAAGGTGACTTCACCCTGTAATAAATAAGACTCATTGTTTCTTAAGTCAATATCAAAGTAATAGATGTAAACGCCTTGCATCAAGGGTTCTCCGTTCATTCTTCCATTCCATGAAAAACCACTAGATATTGGGAAATTTCTGAGTTCGTATACTTTATTGCCCCAGCGATCATAAACCATGAATAACTTAACCATTGCATCTTGTTTGTTTGCTGGTACGCCCAATTCGAAGAAATCATTGATGCCATCTCCGTTTGGCGAGAAAGCATTGGGCACATAAAATGGACAATCTGTACTTGATATATTCAAGAAGGTATCCACAACGCAGCCATTTTGATCAAAAACCTGAACTTCATACGTACCTTCTTCTAAATTTTCTACAGTGCGACCAGAAAAATTGCTCTCTCGATTGAGGATCAGTTGTATGGGTCCCGTTTTATCATTCAACTCTAATGCAAAAACCCCCTCATCACGACCACAGGGAGCAGGTTCAGTAAAGATGTTTAGTATTTGCAGAGGATTGGAAGGAGCAATTTCAAAACTATCTTGAACCAAACACTCTTCTTGATCTTTAACAAATAAAGGGTATTTCCCTGCACTTAAGTTCTCAAAATTGCTGAATTCTGAAAAGTTGGTGCCATCTATTGAAAACCTAAGGTTTCCTTCACCTCCACTTCCAACTACAATTAATTGACCATTCTCAAGCCCACAACTGGTAGGTATGGCATTGACTACTTCGATTTTTGGCAATTCACTTTCTCCAATAGTAATATCCAAACTATCCATACACAGGTTATCATCAGTTACGTAAATCGTATATGTACCTGCTGCTAAACCTGAAAACTGATTTGAGGTTTGCAAGCCAGTATTATTTAATTCTATTGATAGGGTGCCTACTCCCCCACTAGTGGTAACTTCAACCATTCCGTTGTCTAAGCCACAAGAAGCAGCTTCAACGAAATCAGCTGTAATTTGAGGTGTAGGTTCAGCATTGATATCAATCAAAAGGGAATCGGTACAGCCCTGTACATCTCTTACTTCCAATTTGTAAGTCCCAGGAACCAATTCACTAAAAGTACTATCCAGCTGATAATTTCCCTCATTAATTCTAAACTCTAATGGCCTGATTCCCAAGGCTCCTTGTACTTGTATAACACCATTTGCATTATCACAGCTAACATCTTGAATGCTATCAATGGAAAGGGAAATGGGTTGACTTGTGGCAATTGAAGTCTGCGAACCTACCGTACATCCAGATTCATTTTGGATAAAGATATTGTATGTACCAGGCTCGAGATTACCAAAAACAGGTTGATCTTGATAATCGATCTGGTTTATGCTGTATTGTAAATTACTAAATGGATCACGCGCTTGTATGAATAGTTGGCCATTGTTTTCACCACAAGTAGTATTTTGAATATCCACGCCCAAAAACTCAGGGGAACTTATCGTTAATTCCAGGGTTCTTATGCTATCACAATTGCTGGTGGATAAAAAAGTATCTATGTAAGTACCTGCAATGGTATATCCTTCTAGACTTTCTCCCATACAAATGGTCTCACTTATTTGAGTCTCAACACTTCCATCTATTTGCACAGGCACACTAATAGTCTCCGGACACAAATCTCTTGAATTTACAGATAAACTCAAATCAATTGTTCCACAGGAAGGAAAAGAAAAAGAAACATTCCGTCCTTCTGCAATATTTCCATCCCCAAAGTCCCACATCAAATTTAGGTCATCTCTCCTGCTCATGGCCTCAAAAGAAATCATTTGTCTCGGATTAAGGCTTCCATTAAATTCACTATAGGGAATGGTATCTCCGTCTATGATGATATTAAAGTTCAAGGCAAGGTTTTTTAGATTGGCTCCTGCCACATAACCATAAGATTCAGCAGCACCATACCCATAAACGTAGGCGATCAAACCTCCAGGGTTCTCAATGGTGTGATTGCCTTTTGAGATTTCTACTTGAGCATAGGCAAACTCAGGTGCATCATTGAGTATATTAAAAAACCGTCCCAAATTCATGCCATCAAAAGTCGTTTCGTTAATCCTGTCGGTAGGGCATACCAAGTTGACAAAGTATCTTTCAATAATGGGAGAATCAAAAGCATTGAATGAAATGACCGGAATGGTTTGTTCAATAGGACTCACAACAATCATAAAAGGGTCTGCATTAGGATTTTGGTCAAAATCTCCACCTGTGCTGAATTGAGCTACTAATAGAGGTCGATCTGATGCTATCCAAGTCGTTTGATCCAACTCCAATTCCAGGAACTCACCGGAGTTTAATTGGTAAGTATTAATTCCATATGTTAAGGTTGTATTGTCATCTGCAGCTAAGATTCTTATAATGTCAGTCTCACGAGTTTCAAAAGGAACTACCACAAAAGAACTACCCCATCTACTCACAGGAGGAATTTGTTCAAACAAGTGATCACAAAATCGCACCCCTATTGGTACTTCTGCACAAGCATGTCCACCAAATACAGCAAAGTCTTTACATTCTCCTTCTGAATTTGGAACACTTCTAATGAGTGTTCCAGTAAGGCTTTCATTAGCTCGACTTCCCAATAGTTGATACGTTTCACCTTGCTGTAGAGTAATGATAAATGAGCTCCCGACAGCAATGCCTCCACCTGTATTATTGGTAGGTATAATTTCTATTTCAGTGTCATTTTCAACTGCCAGAATAAGGAGTTCTGAAGGAAATAAGTTGCCTCTAGGACTTCTGGAAGCATAATCCATTCCTAAATACACTTTACCTAATGTATTGGTAGGATAAACAATAGCAGCATCTGAAGTTGCAGAAAGGTAGCTCAACGCATACACAGAAACTGCCAGCTCTGAAGTAATGTGAATTCCGGACTTGGCTTTTCCTTCTTCAAATGGAGATTCTGCATTTCTTGGAATAACTATTTCGGTCGTACTATTTGTGGCTACCGTAAAAGTAGTATCCCAGTTGATTCCTGGTATCTCAACTTTTCCATTAGTTCCTTCATCAGCACTAATAAAAAGGGTAAGTGTTTTTTCTTTAGTAGCTGCAGTTTCATAATTGTACATAAAGCCCAACCAGAAGTCGGTGCCTTTTGTAGAGGGAGACTGCGCTGCCAATACAGATGGTAGTATTACCAGTAGTAGTAAGTAGTATTGTTGTTTTCTCATGTATACTTTCGGCTTTCTTTTGGGGAGACTCAATATAATTAACTATGCAGAAATTATAGGTAAGCGTGTTGGTATTTTAATTTTTTTGGTCTAATGGTTGAATGCGCTGTGTATTTTAGGGTTTCATATTTGCTTGATTTTTTTAAGATTTGAAAAAACGAAACTCTGCCAGCATAGTAATTTCAACCCTTAGATCTTTAGACCAGGCGATAGCCGATTAGACCTTTCAACCTTTCAACCTTTCAATCACATAAGAATTTTCTTCTCTTTGAAAACGCACACTTTTATCCTCTCAAGTCTTAAACACAATAAACTTGTTTATGTATATTGCCATTCTTTGCATTGGCCAACAAAATAGAAGTGAAAAAAATATTTATCAAAAAAAAGAAGGAAGCGGCTATTCTCAGAAATCATCCTTGGGTGTTTTCAGGAGCAGTAGAACGCATGGAATCGTTACCGGAAGATGGTGAGCAGGTTGAATTGTATTCTGTTGATAATAAGTACCTTGCAACTGGTCATTATCAGGATGGAAGCATTTGTGTGCGTATTTTTTCGTTTGAAAAAACAGAAGCAGATCAAGATTTTTGGAATAAAAAAATCAAAAATGCATTTGCTTACCGTCACCAATTGGGATTGGTCAATAATCTATCCACTACTTGCTTTAGATTGGTTCATGCAGAAGGCGATGGCTTACCGGGCTTGATTATTGATATCTACGATAAAGTGGCAGTTATTCAATGTCATTCTATAGGTATGCATCTTTCAAAGCAAAAAATTTGTACTGCTGTAAGAAATGCTTTTGATAATCAGCTGGAAGCTGTTTTTGACAAAAGCAAAGAAAGCTTACCTAAGCAATATGCAGCAAGCGTTACCAATTCTTATTTGTATGGAAAATCGAATGGTTACGCTATAGTCCATGAAAATGATCACCTTTTTAAGGTGAATTGGGAAGAGGGACAAAAAACAGGTTTCTTTTTGGACCAAAGGATCAACAGACACATGCTGGGCCGTTATTCAAAGGGGCAAGCCATTCTTAATACTTTTGCTTATAGTGGCGGCTTTTCAATTTATGCACTCAATAATGAAGCCAGACTGGTAGATTCAGTAGATATCTCACAAACAGCAGTCAGTCTTATAGACGAAAATGTAGTCATTAATGAGTTGGCCGATAAAGAACAGAGTTCAATCAAAGCAGATGTACTGAGTTTTTTAAAAAATATTGAGTTTGGTGCATATGATATCATTATCTTAGATCCTCCTGCATTTGCTAAAAGTGTAAAAAAGAGACACAATGCCATACAAGGCTATAAACGCTTGAATAAATTGGCTCTGGATAAGATAAAACCAGGTGGATTGTTATTTACTTTTTCGTGCTCGCAAGTGGTAGACAAAGCATTATTCGATAATACCATTGTTGCTGCGGCTTTAGAGAGTAACCGAAAAGTTCGCATTATGCATCATCTCAGTCAACCACCTGATCATCCGGTCAATTTATTTCATCCCGAAGGATCTTATTTAAAAGGCTTGGTCTTGCAGGTGGAATAATTAAAGAGTCCATTACTCAAAAAGTTTACTATGGATCGCATCAACTATCCCTTGATTTACTTTGACCTCAATGAAGAGCTGGTACTAGGCATACTGGTAGGTACTCAGCTAAAAATGATAGAAAGCGATGTTAAAAAGATAAAAGGTATTTTCTTAGAACACTTAAGAAGAGATTATAGAAGATATGACTTTTATCCCTATTTTGATATTGAGCATCCAAAGATGAAAGTCATTACGGTCTCCATTAGGCCCGCTTTTACCGATCATTCCACTTCATATCCACTCGGTTATGAACTAGAAGTACCTGTACCGGTCATTTATGGAGAAGTGGAAGCGGATTATTTTGAATGTTACCTGCCTTTATTGGGGCAATCATTCAACTATTATGATGCCAATCAATTTGATTCTTTGGTACACCACTTTGCTACCGCTTCTCTGAATAACCTCTCTCCAGAGAAGTTATTTAAGTTTATGCAATACCCACCCCCTAAGCTCGAAAATGTAAGTCTACGAGTGAATAAGAATCGCCAGTATTACATGCAAAATAATTTCAAACGTGAATTTCCACGTTTGGCCAGGTTAGCAGAACAATATCCTTATCCGAAAAGTGTCAGAAGAAACATTTCTGCCCTACCTGATGCTGCCTGGGAGTTGGAAGATAAAGTAGCCGAAGTAATTGATAAACTAGCCAGCTCTAAAGCCAATGTCATACTGGTAGGTGATCATGGTGTAGGCAAGAGCGCCGTTTTGCAACAAGCTATTAAGAAGATGGCATTGCACTACAAAAAAAATAAAATAGACATTTCCTTCTGGCGCATTATGCCTCAGAGAATTACTGCCAGTGCAAAATACCTGGGGGAATGGGAGGAGACAGTCGAAGGAATGATCGAAGAATTGGATTTGGCTAATGGCATTTTATGGGTAGTCGATTTGGCTCGCTTACTTGAAATTGGTGGTACTGGGCCGGAAGACAGTGTGGCCGCTTTTCTGCAACCTTATTTGAGACAAAGCAACTTACAAATTGTAGGAGAATCTACTCCCGAACAGCTGGAAAGCATGCGCAGACTTTTGCCTGGTTTTGTAGAAAACTTTCAATTGGTCCATATAGAAGAACTATCAGCTGTCAAGATTCAGTCTGTCCTCCAACATTTCAACACTTATGTCAATCAAAAATATAAACTGGATATTTCTGAAGACGCTCAATTGACTGCTTATCGATTGCTTAGGAGATACTATCCATACGAAAGTTTTCCAGGTAAGGGAATCAGCTTTTTAAGTAGATGCCTTAATGAAGTGCTTCACAAAGAGGGAAATAAAATCGATAGAGAAGTCATTATTGAGAATTTTGTCAATCAAACGGGATTACCTGATTTACTACTCAAAGATGATGAGTTGTTGGATATTGAAGATTTGCACAATTATTTCAACAATAAAATTATTGGTCAGCGATTTGCTGTAGACAAGCTTTGTGAAATTGTAAAAATCTTCAAAGCCGGATTGAATAATCCCAATAAGCCGATTACGACTATGCTTTTTGCGGGTCCAACCGGTGTAGGGAAAACAGCAAGTGCAAAAGCTTTAGCCAATTACTTCTTTGGTAAAGGGCAGCGCAAATTTCCACTGGTCAGAATCGATATGAGTGAATTCCAACATCCCATTCAGATAGCCAGATTGATTGGTGACGGCCGAGAGATTGGACAGTTGGTAAAAGAAGTACGTGAAAAACCTTTTTCAGTACTTCTGCTTGATGAGGTTGAAAAAGCTCATCCTTCTATCTTTGATGTATTGCTGTCTGTATTGGATGAAGGAATCTTGGTAGATCGCTATGGTCGAAAAACCAACTTCCGCAATACCATTATTATCATGACCTCTAACCTGGGGGCTTCCAATCAAAAATCAATAGGCTTCCAGCAAACCACCAGTGCTCAGGATAAATACCTATCAGCTATTGAAAGGCATTTTAGACCTGAATTTGTGAACCGTATTGATAGTATCGTCCTCTTTAATGCTCTTTTATCTAAAGACATTGAGCAAATAGCTGAAAAAGAACTGGAAGAATTAAAGAAAAGAGAAGGCTTTGTGAAAAGAAAATTGAATTTACAATTCAGTACGGCCATCAAAAAACATATTGCTAAGATTGGTTTTGATGAAGATTATGGTGCTCGTCCTCTTCAGCGGGCTATTGAACAAACATTGGTCAATCCATTGGCAACCTGGTTGTTAGATAATGCTGAAGTGAATAATAGAAAGGTGTATATAGACTATAATGGGCAACTGTCGATTAATGTGTAGCAGTTTATAAGTTGATAAGGTTAGGAGTTAGTTAGACATATACTTTTATAATAATGCAAACAATTAGTCAAAACTGCATGAGAATATAAGAGTATAAGAATATGAAAACATGAGCGTATTTTTAAAAGCAAAAAAGTTAATTTTACCCTCTGGTAATAAATAAAAAGTTACACACTTAAAGCATGTGGCTCACATTCCAACTCATCATAATCTTACTCGGTCCCTGGGCTTGCCTGGAGATCTCTAAACGACTAAAAGTATCTGTCCTAAGTCCGGTGGTACTTTGCTATGCACTGGGAATGAGTATACGTAACCTTACTACCATACCACTTGATTTGGAGTTGTCAAAAACCATTTATGAAGCTAGTGTGGTATTGGCAATACCAATGCTTTTGTTTTCAACAGATTTGATGCAAACGCTAAAACTCGCTAAAAAGAGTATCCTTTCATTTCTACTTTTTGCTTTGTGTGTCATGCTGGTAGTTGGTGTTACAGCATATTTTTTCAATAATCAGATCAGCCAGATTTGGGAGTATGTAGGCATGTATACAGGTATTTGCATTGGTGGTACTCCAAATGCCCAGTCTGTAGCCATAGCCTTAGGTTCCAGCAGTGAGAAAATCACTTTATTGAATGGTGCAGATATTTTTAATGGTGCCATTTATTTATTGTTTTTAACTTCTTTAGCCCCCAGGCTCTATGCTTCTTTTCTACCCGCTTTTGATCATGACGCACATGCAGACAGTCATATTCATACCGAACATATGCCATTCGAATGGCTGGGTTTTTTCAAAGGTTTGGGCTTGACCATTTTAATTTTGGCTATTACGATTGGTTTGATTTTTTTGCTGTATGGCAACTTAAATAACCAGACCTTTTTGATACTTGTATTAACCACATTAGCAGTCCTTGCCTCTTTGTATCAACCTATACGTAACTTAAAAGGCCCCTTCCAGGGTGGGGAATACTTATTGCTCATTTTTTGTGTAGCGGTAGGTATGGATGCCAGTTTGAAAGAACTCTATTCTGAAGGAGCAGACATAATTGGTTTTCATTTTATTTCTTCCGTTTTTACTATAGGGCTACACCTGTTGCTTTGTTATTTACTCAAAATAGACAGAGATACAGTAATGATTACCTCAGCTGCTGCATTTTATGGCCCGCCTTTTATTGGACAAGTAGCTTCCACAATAGATAATAAAAGCTTGATTTTTACAGGAATAGCGTTGGGTGTGTTGGGTTTGGCGGTTGGAAATTACGCCGGAGTAGGAATGGCGTATTTAATGGAATACTTTTTAGTATGATTCACAATGGAATTGCCCCTATGGGCAACTCCATTGTGAAAAAATCATCATTTTATTTTCATCATTTTCTTAATCGCTCTGTAAGTGCCAGCTTCGATTTCATAGTACATCACTCCATCTATCAAATCACTTCCATCCAAACGAATCAAATGCTCCCCTTTTGGGTAATCCCCACGGATTCGCTTCAACAATCGACCATTGATGTCATAAACATTCAAGTTGACTTGCTCGGCGGTAGGTAGATTAAACCTGATATCAGTATAGGAAGTAAATGGATTAGGACTATTTTGTTCTAAAACAAAATCTTCAATAAAATCAAGAGATTCTGTGAATCTCAGCTTCACTTCTAGGTCATTGTAATTTTGGTCATATGCTTCTGCAATGGTCAGACGAGAAGTAATGTCAATAACCTGGCTTAAAGCGATGTCTTCTTTAGCCTTTATGGTAATGCTATACAAACGATCCTCACCATTAAGTGATCCATTTTGATTCCAACTATTGGTAATCAAGCCTTGATCTATATAACGATATCCAAAATTGATTTCCTGAGCTAAAGCATACTCCACATCTAACAATTCTACTCTTTGTTGATCAAAGCTTAAAGTATATTGGAAACCTTCGATTTGTTCAAGTTCTTTGCCTTTGAATTCAATGGTGTATTCTTCACCAGCTGTTAACTGTTCATCCTGAACTTCAATTTCAAAAGTCCCTCTGAAGTTTCTCGGTTCATGCACTAGACTCGATGTTCTTGCATTGCTGTTTACATCACCAACCTTAACGGCTATAAAGGCAGTATTGATTTGTTCCTCCTGAATGTTGTTGAGATTGACTACCTCTTGTAGCGGTTGGAACCAAGGATTGCTAGGTATGGGAAACGACTGTTCAGCGTTGATGAATCTCCAGCTTGAATTATTGGCCAATTCCGTATCCAAGCTTAATATCAACTTTCTCAATAATATCAAGTCAAAGGTTGAAACCGTTCCAGAATTATTAGCATCTGCCGCTATCAATTTATATGGACTGGATAATGCTTGTTCACCAAGGATATGCTTACTAATGAATACCAAATCAAGGGTAGATACTCCATTGACATAATCGTGGTTCAACTCTGGTTTTATGGTATAGTCATAAGAAGTTTCCAAATCTGGGAAGTTATATTCTCCATCCAAGTCCGATATCACTGATGAATTGGTTTGTCCACTTAGCTGTACCATTACTCCTTCAATAGGCTCTTTCTCTTCTGTATAAATAGACCCATTTACAGCAGATAAGGACACCTCTTCACATAAGTTAAACTGGTTGTCCTGGATAACTACAAAAGTCTCGCAGAAGGCTGAATTAACGCCACCTAAACTTCCATCAGGCTGTATTGCCAACGGATTGTTTGCACTATCCCAAGCATATACCAAGACAGGCATAGCGGTATTTATGGTATCATCACAAGTCAGAATCAATGTATCCTGATCAGGATCAATAAAGGGATCTGACTTTAAATGAATAGAATATTTCACCGGGCCAGAACAATCTTCATTATCCGGACTGCCAACAATGAATGCATCTACAGGAACCATAGCCATTCCAAAGTCTGGTGTTCCATCACTATCTGAATCCATTGTCATCAACTCAACAGATAACCCTTGACAGATGGGAGCAGCTACCGCACAATCCAAAACTTCTAAAAGCTGATTTTCAATGGTGGTATTACCACAACCATCAGAAACTTGAATTTGAAGCTCATGTATGCCCAAAGGCAAATCTTTTTGATAAGTATACTGATTGCCTGTGTTGGTTAAAAAAGAGCTATTTGTTTCTTCAATAATATCCACATTGTCATTGAAAAGATCCAAGTAAACTCTTACACTTAAATCAGACAATTCACTACATTGATCTGAAATTTCAAAATCCAAATGACTAGCTCCCAAACAATCGTCTTTATCAGCACATGCCGGAGTCACTGCCCCAAAGCTTACTTCTGGTGGTACTGTATCAAATACATTAATCATCTGAGTATACTGCCAATATCCTACAGAAGAGATTTCTTTAATGAAACCATCATTCTCGTTGTCATTGTTATCCAGGTAAACTTTACTTCTACGTCTCAAAAGGTAGATCTCATCTCCCGGAGTTCCATCATTGTTTTCATCTCTACCTATTATTACAGGATCGGAAATATCATCATATTCACACCAATTGAAAATCTTGTAAGTCCTGAAAATCTTTTTACACTCATCACCCGCAGCTGAAAACTCATCATCTGTAACACTGATGGCAAAAATATCACAAGTCTCAGTACTTGTTAATAGAGTATCGGCATTGAACGTTCCACATTCAGCTGAAATAGCATCCTGAGGGAAACGTATTTCATAATCGTGTACTGCTTCCACCGTAATCACCTGTTTGACTATTGATGATTCGTTACCCGCTTTATCGATTGCTTTAAATCTTCTTTCAATAGTACCTACACCACAAGTTCCCAGGTTCACCTCTGGTTCCAATTCAACTGCTATCGCTGTACAATTGTCATTAGCGATCGCTCTGCCAAATTTATTTTGTAGCTGTAAAGTATCTGAGTAATCTGTAATGTTTATACTAATGGTATCACAGTTGGCAGTAATATTAGCTGGTGGTACGATTAAAGGTTTGATCTTATCCTCTATTGTAGCAATGATGTCACAATAGTTGATGTTGTTGTTGGTATCAATAACTCTCAAATCAACTGTAATCTCTTTGCCTTCATCACAACAGGTGAAGTAAACTTCTTGAGCCCAGTCGGTGAAGAAAGTTTCATATTCAAAAAGCAATACCAGATCTCCATCTAAATAGTATCCGTTGTCGATTTTTTCCAAACCAAAAGGAGCTGTAGCTTCAGCATCTGCAAAATTGAGTACATTAATTAAATAGTTTTGAATACAAGACTCTTCCAACTCTCTTCTTACATCAGTAAATACCTGACCACAATTGTCTCTAGATCCATTATCCACATCATCTGCTAAGAGTCTACCAATTCCATCTCCACCTAGAGAAAGGTTTAGGTCATCACCACAGATAGCTACAGGTGCAATTTTATCTTCTACCTTAAATGCACACCACAAAGGCTCCGCAACATTGCCACAGTCATCTACCGCATTGTATACAAAGTAATGTTCTCCTACTGGTACACCAGCAGCGTAATAGCCATTATCAGAATTACCCGATACAATTACATCCATTAAAATGGTATCCACTTGTCCAGGTATAGTTACACCAAAGCCATCCACCTTAGGAATAATAGTAAAGAGCTGAACAGAATAGGAAGTAATATTACAGTCAATAATATTTGGTTCAGGAACTCTAAATGCAGAAGTACAATCGAATGGTCCGGTATTGAACTCATAAAGTTCTTCTGTGCATTCAATCACAGGAGCGGTAAGGTCTTTTACTTTGATGATCTGTGTTACTTCATTTAAAACATTTATATCACACCAGTCCTGGTATTTCCAGGTTCTGATTACTTCATATGATTTTGCACAGTCTCCAATTATTCTATCTTCAAAGATGACAGATAGATTACAAGTCAATTCTTCATATACAAAAATGGTATCACCAAAACCATTTAGGAAATATGGCGCCCCGGTAGTTCTTGGATCAGGACGTCCTTGTTCATCTAATGGTATTTCTCCGGCAGGTCCACAGATGTCCCACACAAAAGGCTCCAAAATTTCATCAGTGATCAGCTCAGGCTTTTTCAAGACAAAAGTGATATTACATTTTGCAGAAACGTTTCCTGCTTCATCAGTAGCATCCATTACACGGATGATACGTCCAAAATCTTCACATTCATCCGGTGAATTCTCAAAAGCATCGTTCCAGTTTAATCTAACATCTTCTCTGATGTGACAAGCGTCATTAACATCTGTGTAGATATCAAATCCAATTTTCTCAAAAATACTTGCTTGATTGTAAATAGAATCATAGTCTGTACAAACAAACTCAAATTCTTGTGTTGGACAATTGATTACAGGTGCTGTCTTATCTTGCATTACTACGGTACCTTCACAGAAGTTTCCTGAAGGCAAATGCTCTACAATGACACTAATGTCCTGATCAAAATATTGTGGTTGTATTGGATTAGCAATGTATCCATCAGCAGGATCGGCAAAAACTCTAACCAGGTAATCATCATAGCAACTGATCGTACCATTGATTACCATAGCAGGTGTTATTAAAGCAGTACATTCATCGCTTGCCGTAACAATGACTCTATCATCACAAGAGAAGTTAGAAGGTGAGCTTCTGATTTCAAAAGCTTGAGTGATGCTTTCTATACAGGCTACATTACTAGGTTCAAATTCACTGGCTGGATCACCAGCATCCCAGGAAAAAGTAACAATATGAGTCCCCGCTCCCAATGCAATAGGATCTAAAGTATTGGTTGGTTGTCCATTGATTCTGAAAGTACCACTACCTCCAATTCCTGATCCACCAGTTCCTTCTAGTTGTATGGGATTATCTGAATTACAGATAACCTCAGGAAGATTGATGATCTCAGGCTGTGGCAAATTACAAGTATTGCTGATTGATAACTCATCATCAGGGAAAAAGATACTCTCAACTTTTAATTCATAACCAGCCCCATCATAATGTGCTCCCTTCAATAAGTAATAACTTGAATCAGCATTGATAGGCACTTCAACCAATTCAGTACCTGCAGGAATGATTTGATTGGTATTGACATATCTTAGATCAGTAGAAGCTACTTTCCATTCCAGATCTTTTAAAGTAGGTCCTACTATGATTTCATCAGCAAAACGCTCTTGGTTCAAACAAGCACAAGGTTCATTAACGTTAATAGACTCACTTGTCTCTGCAGTAA
>JBCBCD010000077.1:0-13515 GCA_038530915.1 Bacteroidota bacterium | reverse complement strand
GAAAAATCACCTTTCTATAAAGCTACCGCTAACGATGTTGATTTTTCAACAATAGGCTGTAAATCTTCGGCAGACATCGTAGTTACAGCATTTACATCATAACCATTGGCTTTCAACCAATCCATGAACTTATGGTGGAATACATTGTACTCTTCCCAGTGATCTCCGACCTCATCTACGAAGGATACTTTTACATCCTTGTCATTTGGATTGACCTTACGTCTACGTTTGTAGTTGATTAAAAATACAGGTTCAATTCCTGAAGAAGTTTGTGTCATCAAACTAGTTGTCCCCGTTGGCGCAATTGTAAGCAAAGCAATATTTCTACGGCCATATGTTGCCATGTCTTCAGCCAAAGTCGGATCTGCATCAAATAGTCTGTTGATAAAAGGGTTATTTATTTCTCTTTCAGTATCATAAATAGGAAAGCCTCCGCGTTCTTTAGCCATATTTACAGATGAACGATAAGCATTTAAAGCAACTGTTTTGTGTACATTTACAGCAAAGTCAATCGCCTCATCGCTACCATATTGTAAACCTAAAGATGCCAACATATCACCTTCAGCAGTGATGCCTACACCAGTACGACGGCCATTGATACAAGTAGAACGGATTTTGTTCCAAAGATTGCGTTCTGTGCTTTTTATATTATCATGTTCAGGATCATCACCTACTTTTTCCAGGATTTTATCAATCTTTTCAATTTCAAGATCGATGATGTCATCCATAATTCTTTGTGCCAATTGTACGTGTGCACCAAATTTATCAAAGTCAAACCTTGCCTCAGGAGTGAATGGATTTTCTACATAGCTGTATAAGTTGATCGCCAACAATCTACAACTGTCATAAGGACACAATGGAATTTCACCACATGGATTGGTAGAAACGGTTTTATATCCTAAATCAGCATAACAATCCGGAACAGATTCTCTGATTACTGTATCCCAAAATAAAACACCAGGCTCAGCAGATTTCCAAGCATTGTAGATGACCTTTTCCCAAATCTTTGAAGCATCTACCTCCGTTGTATAGGTTGGTTTATCTGAATCGATTGGGAAACGTTGTGTATACGGCCTGTTGTCCATAGCCGCTCTCATAAACTCATCATCAATTCTAACGGAAACGTTTGCACCAGTAACTTTTCCTTGTTCCAGTTTAGCATCAATAAAGTCAGCTGCATCAGGGTGTTTCACCGATAAAGACAACATTAAAGCTCCTCTTCTACCATCCTGTGCCACCTCTCTAGTCGAATTGGAATAACGCTCCATGAAAGGTACAATACCAGTCGAAGTCAAAGCACTATTCATTACAGGGCTGCCTTTTGGACGGATATGAGACAAATCATGTCCAACACCGCCACGACGCTTCATCAATTGCACTTGCTCCTCATCTGTTCTGATGATACCTCCATACGAATCAGCCTGAGAACCGATTACAAAACAGTTAGACAAAGAAGAAACCTGAAATGGATTTCCAATGCCTGCCATAGGACTACCTTGAGGTACTATATAAGTGAAATCTTTAAAGAGTTTGTATATCTCTTTCTCACTCAAAGGGTTTTTATATTTTTTCTCAATACGAGCTACCTCTTTAGCCAATCTTTTGTGCATATCATCCGGCGTACGTTCATAGATATTGCCAAAAGAATCTTTCAATGCATATTTATTGATCCATACACTTGCAGCTAACTCATCACCATTGAAGTAAGCCACAGATGCCTTTAGCGCTTCTTCATACGAGTAAGATTTTTTCTTACTTTCTTTTTTTAACATTGGTGCATCCATACTACTTAAAGTTTACTATATATTAAATTAAAGATATTCCGTCTAATGATTATTCTAATTGAATAATTTAGTATTTATAAAACTTAGATGTACGAGTAAGAGGGTTCACCTAAAATCGAACCATACCTACTGGAACATTTAAGAAAATGCTTAATTGATTAGTGATACTTGCACTATTTGCGTTAATCCTGCAAATGCCAGATCAGCTCTAAGCGACGAAAAGCCTCTCAAGAGGCTTCAAAAAGTTATCGATTTGATGTAATTAGCACAGCTTGTGTGCAGTCAGGTCAAAAAGAAATACAAAAGTCACTTAACAAATTCAATTGTGTAATCAATTGAATTCCTTATTGGTGTGTATCCTTCAGTCTAATAACTTTTAATACTTTCCAACAAGCAATTGGTTATTCGTTTTTTCAAGTTTTATAACTTGATTGCTCATGTAAGATAGGTGGGATGAATTTTTTTTTCAATCTTTTTTTTCCACACCTGTTAATTACTTGTTTGTCAACATGATAATCATAAATATAATTCTCATTTATTAAACCTTCTATGCGAATCCAAAAACTTCTTCATAGGATGCCGATAATGAAAAATAAGCTGACGTAAAGAAAGCAAGTGCATGGCCAATGCAAAAGGCACGATAAATGATGGAATCCAGATAAATGGAATGGAAGTTACAAACTCACTGGAAGGGTCGTTCATAAATACCCGAAATTGAGTAGGCATAGACAAAATGGCAATCCATAAAATATTAATCAATAAGGCAATTCCAAATACATTCCAGTAAATGGCTTGAAAACGGTGGTATCGCCTTTTCCCAAAAAAAGCCAAGCCTGCCATGGGACCTGTAATACCTACGATTATATCAAAATTTAACCACTCAAACGTCATCTGAAGAGGAACAAAGCCAGCCTTGTATCCAATCCACAGGAACAATTCCATAATTATTCTAAATCCTTGTATGTAGAAAAACCAGGCAGCTGGAATGACCTTCAATAGTGGAGCTAATACTGGTAAAAAGGAAAGCACAATTACACTAACTAAGCTTATAGCTAAGACCAATATAATCCGTGGTATACCCGAAGAGAAGTTGTCAAAAAAATCAAAATAAGCCAGAGAAGCTACAAACAATAACCAGATCACCAGAAATGATACCACTCTCCAAATGATATTCCTCCGTTTTTCAGTACTCCATTCCAATTTTATTCCGGCATATCGAATACCAAAAAGAAGGGCGTTGATCAAGCCCAACACCAAAGCTACGATAACCAGTTGGGCCACCAACATCAATGTATTATTCATTTCCGGGTAACGGTTTTTCGTCTATAATCGCTTTAATTTAAGTGAACTTAGCTACATATCCAAAGAGATGTTTTGACATGCTTTCATGTTATCATGCTTTCATGTTATCATGCTGTCATGTTGTTATGTTTTCATGCTATTATGCTCTCATCTACTTATGCAAATACAGAACAGTCTAAGAACATTACAGCATAACAGCATGATAACATGAAAGCATGAAACAGGACTTATGAACATTATCATTCCAGTTATCCACATATAGACAGATGATTAAGTAGTTATAAAAAGTTGTGTTGTTTTTTAGCAAATTATATCATACATTAAAAAAATTAACCGATTGCGTACTTTTTAAGAATCGACTTGTGTTTTTAGACGAGGCTTATATATTTGCGCTTATTTTTCAGGAAACAAGAAATTTTTCTTTAAAGAAATAGTTTTAGTCATTATGGGATTGATCATTTCTTTACTAAATCATAAAGGTGGTGTAGGTAAAACAACCAGTACCATTAATATTGGTGCCGGCTTGGTAGAATTGGGGCAGAAAGTGCTTTTGATCGACCTTGATCCACAAGCCAATTTAACTTTGTCATTGGGAGTACCGAGACATCCCAATACCATCTATGAAGCCATCAGAGGAGAAGCACCTTTGGTGCCTTATCAGGTAAAAGAAAACATGGATGTAGTCATTTCCACCCTGGATTTATCCGGTGCAGAGATGGAACTCATCAATGAAGCAGGCAGAGAATTTATTATGAGAGAACTTTTTGATCCGATTCGCGATAATTATGATTATATACTAATCGATTGTCCTCCTTCTTTGGGACTTTTGACGCTCAATGCTTTAACGAGCAGTGATATGGCGTATATCCCTTTGCAAACGGAGTTTTTAGCCATGCAAGGATTGGCTAAGATTAAGCAAATCATCCAAAAGGTAAAGCTTCGTTTGAATAAGAAGTTGGAAATAGGAGGTGTGATTCCTACCATGTATGACAACCGTAAAGTATTGAATCGAGATGTTGTCAATACCATCAAAAAGTATTTTGGTGATTTGGTATTTGATACCATGATCCGAGATAATGTAGCTTTAGCAGAAGCACCGGCTCATAGAAAAGATATTTTTGCTTACAACCGCAATAGCTCAGGAGCAGAAGATTATTTAGCCCTCTGCAAAGAGATCGTAACACGTACGAAGGCTGTCGAAGTTTAAAAATGACAGCATAAGAACATGACAATATAAAAGCATGACAGCATAAGTGTATGACAACATGAGCATATGAGTAGAAAAAAATTATTAGAAGGCTTAGAAAGTATTTTTACCGACCAACCAACAGACGATCTGTTGCAAATGGATGAGCGCATGCAAAGTGCTGCTTCTAAGGGTAAAACTACGTCTAAAGCCAAGCCCAAAAAAACAACAAAGAAAACTACCAGATCCAGTTCCAAAAACTTCTCCAACGAACTCACCCTATTTCTCAACGAAGCCTTCCAGGAATCATTTGATGACCAAATGGCTCAACAGGCTTCTGATACCAATGAGAAAGAAAAGAAGGACTTAGTCATCAAAAAGCGCTCACGTCGCCCAAAAGGCGGATTGGATGGATTGATTAGAAATACCATTGAGCCAGAAAAGGTTACCTTCTCAGCCAACCGCATCAAACAAATTACCTTAGCACTAGAAGAAGAAAAAATTCAAAAACTCAAAGAGATTGCCAGATTAGAAAAGAAATATTTGCGCAAAGTGATCAATGAGATAGTGGAAGATTTTATTAGTGATTATCAGAATAACGTCAAATAAGAAATTAAAAGGCAAGGCCGTGGCCTTGCCTTTTAATTTCCTAAACTCTTTCTATTACCGTAGCATACCCCTGCCCTACTCCCACACACATCGTCACCAAGGCATATTTCTTATTTTGTTCCTGCAATTCAATGGCAGCTGTTTGTAATATTCTAGCACCTGTCATACCCAATGGGTGGCCCAATGCAATGGCTCCTCCATTCGGGTTGATACGCTCATCATCATCCGCCAAGCCCAATTCACGAGTACAAGCCAATACTTGTGCTGCGAATGCTTCATTGATTTCGATGATGTCCATTTCATCTAAAGATAAGCCAGCTTTTGACAGCGCTTTTTGAGAAGCTCCTACCGGACCTATTCCCATCACCGCTGGCTCTACACCTACTACTGCTGAAGATACAATACGAGCCATAGGAGTCAAGTTGTACTCTTTAAGCGCTATATTAGAAGCAATCAACATAGCTGCTGCTCCATCATTCAAACCCGATGCATTACCGGCTGTCACTGTCCCACCATTCTCAGCTTTTTTGAAAGCTGTTCTTAGTTTGGCTAAAACTTCTAAAGTGGTTGTAGGACGGATAAATTCATCTGTATCAAAGAGTATGGGATCTTTTTTCTTCTGTGGAATGCTTACTGAGATGGTTTCTTTTTGAAAGCGGCCACTCTGTAAAGCTTTCGTCGCCTTCATTTGAGACAAGTAGGCAAATTGATCTTGATCTTCGCGGCTAATTCCAAATCTTTCCACCAAATTCTCAGCAGTTTGTCCCATGCTATGAGTACCGTATTCTTTATCTAATTTGTGATTAACAAAACGCCAGCCAAAACTGGAATCATGCATTTGTGCATCTCTACCAAAAGGCTTAGACACTTTTGAAATCACCCATGGACCACGCGTCATGTGCTCCACCCCTCCCGTGATGAATAAGTCCCCATCTCCGGTCTTAATTGCTCTGTTGGCGTGTATAGCGGCTGACATACCAGATGCGCACAAACGGTTAATGGTTTCACCTGGTATGCTTTGAGGTAAACCAGCTAGTAACAATGCCATACGAGCAACATTCCTATTGTCTTCACCTGCCTGATTGGCACAACCCATGATCACTTCATCAATCTTATCAGTAGGTAAATTTGGGAATCGCTTTATTAGTTCTTCAATGACCAAAGCAGCCAGGTCATCTGTTCTTATAGGTGATAGGGTACCGGTAAACTTTCCAATCGGCGTTCTTACCGCATCCACTATAAATGCATCTTTCATTAAGTATTATTATTTGGTTAGGCAAAATCAACTTCAAAGATAGTAAGAAGGAACAGGCCCTTCCTTTTATCTTTTGATTTATATAAAAATTTACACTCAGGAAAAGGAATTGTTGTGCCAAGCCCTTAGCTTTGCCTAAAATTTTTAAAACAAACAATTAATACAAGATGAAAAACATATTGCTTTTACTCCTAGTAGGTATCTTAGCCTTTGGTTGCCAAAATGCAGAGCAAGCACAAGAAGAAGAAACAGAAGAAACCGTAAGTGTAGATGATAAATGGGCCGAAATGATGGTTATTCACGATGAAGTAATGCCTAAAATGGGTGAATTGAGAAAAGTACAAACAGAACTGGAAAAGTTAATTGGTGAAGAAAGTACATTGGATGCAGATGCACAAGAAAAAGTTGGTACAGTAGCACTTGCTTTAGAAGCTGCTCGCTCCGGTATGATGGATTGGATGATGCCTATGAAAGATATCATGAATAATCTTCCAAGCATGCCACAAGAAGAAGCACTTAAAGTAATTCAGGAAAAAACAGATCTTATTTCAAAAGTAAGTGTGGAGATGAAGAAAAGCTTAGCAGATGGCAAAGCTTTATTAGAGGAATTTGATACAGAAAACAATGAACAGTAAATATGAATATCAATAAAAGTCTATTTTTTATTTGTCTTATTCTACTGGCTATCGCTGGCTGTGCGCAAGTGAAAACAGCAGATGGACCATTGCCTATTATTGGTAATCGCTACTTTGAAGCAGGAGATACAGTTTATCATCAAATTCCTGATTTTGAGTTTATCAATCAGGACAGTCAATTAGTTACCAATGAGGCATTTGAAGGAAAAATGTATGTGGCCGATTTCTTTTTTATTTCGTGCCCTACGATTTGTCCAATAGTCAAAAAACAAATGCTCCGTATCTATGAGCGATTTGAAAGTGAGGATCGTGTAGCACTTTTCTCTCACTCTATCGATACCAAATACGATACGATTCCAAGATTAAAGAATTATTCCGTTAATCTTGGTGTGAGCGCACCTAAGTGGAATTTCGTTACTGGTGATGAAGAAGAGATTTACGATATTGCGGATGATTATTTCAGCATTGCTATTAAAGATCCTTCGGCCCCTGGTGGTTTTGATCACAGTGGTAGATTGATCTTGGTAGATGATAAGAGACATGTCAGAGCCTTCTGTGACGGAACGGATGAAGAAGATGTCGATCAATTTATGAAAGACATTCAAAAGTTGGTTGAGGAATATGACCAGAGATAGAGCATCTTTTGATCTTTTGATCTTTTGATCTTTTGATCTTTTGATCTTTTGATCTTTTTTTAAATTCGATTTTCTTGCTGATCAATACAAGATATCTGACCAATTTTTTTGAACCGCAGTGTTGCGCAGAGTTACACGGAGTTATTCTGCTAACTTGTTTAGAATTCTAAATAAGTTAGCAGAATTGAATCACAGGATCACAGCATCATAAGATCATACGATATCATTCTTCCACTTCCTTCAACCACTCTCCTAACTTTTCAAAGGCTACCGCTCTTACCTCTTTTGAAGAGAGAAACAAATCGTGCATGGCATCCGGTACTTGAGCATAAGTAACGTTTTTGCCAAGGTTGGGAGTATATTTTTCAATATGTTCTACCCATAAGATGAGGTCTGATTGTTCTGCTTCGGGTGTATAGGTTGTTCCTTTATAAGTCTCATCGGAGGATAGCACTAAAATGGGTTGTTGAATATCCAAACCCTTTATTACCTTCTGTTGTGCATCTTCAACCGCTTTAAACCAGGCCAGGTATTTGGGGAAGCCTCTATGAGGTTTACAACCTTTATTGTAATCCCATTCTTTGCCAAATTCAGCATGTAAGGTTTCTGCATAAGTAGTACCATATTGGTTGGGTGCCGTTCCAAATGGTCTGATAGTAGCGACCCTTGAAAGGTAATGTATAAAGGTGTTGAATGAGTCGTCAAATGGCCACCGGAAAAAAGGACTATTCAGAAAAACAGCATCCACTCTATCGCTATTAGGTGATTCTGTTAAATAAATACTGGTCACTAATCCACCATTTGAATGCCCATTCATCAAGATAAAATCATGACCATCTTTCTCAATGATGTCTAATGCCATATCAATCTCTTCAAAAAACTCATTCACATTTTTGATGATACAGGGCCTTTGATGAGGCAACCAGGATCGCCCATGTTTTCTCAAATCTAAAGCATAAAAGTTATAGCCCTGATCAACATACCATTGAGCCATATGATCATGAAAAAAGTAATCACTATAACCATGTATATACAATACAGCTTTCTTGGTACTATCTAGAGGTGGATGTTTTAATAAGGTGGCAACGACTTCTCCTTCATAATCATCCTCCAATTCTAACGTTTGAATATCATACTTTTCTTCAATAGCCAGATCTAATGCTCCTTTATAATCGTTATAAACGTATTGATCTGGTTGGGTATAAAAATATAAGCCAATAGCTATTATTACGAATACAGCCAAAATAACTATCATCACTATCCTTAATATTCTGCGGAATAAACTCATTTAATAATATTTTATCACATTATTTTATTTTTCTATTTGTCTCAACCACTTTTCCAATCTGCCAGAAGTGTCTTCAATCACTTCTGGTGTAGACAAGAACAAGTCGTGTATGGCATTAGGAACTTCTTCGTAGGTCACATTTTCCCCTAAACTAGGTGCGTATTTTTTGATGTGCTCTACATAGAGGATGGCATCACCTTTCATAATATCAGGTGTAAACTCTGTCTTTTTATACGTCTTATCAGAAGCCATGACCAAAATTGGCTGCTTGATATTTAGACCTCTGGTTACTTTATTTTGAGCATCTGTTACTGCTTTTAGCCAAGCCAAATATTTCGGAAAACCATAAAAAGGTTTCCAACCTAAATTGTAGTCCCACTTTCCTTTTGCCTCTGCATGTAGACTTTCAAAATAAATAGGATTAGGTTGATCGGGTGCTACTCCATATGGTCTTATGGCTCCAAGCCTGGAAACTATTTTAATTACATTGGTAAATGCCCAATCGTAAGGCCATTGTAAAAATGGAGCATTTAAGAAAGCTGCATTTACCTTGTTTTTGTTCTTACCTTCTTCCAAATAAATGCTTGTTATTAAACCTCCATTAGAGTGGCCATTCATGATAATAAAATCGTGTCCCTCATCCTGAATAATATCCAGGGCCATATCAATTTCCTCAAAATACTCATTGAAGTTTTTGACCATACAAGGTCTTTGATGAGGTAACCAAGATCGCCCATTTTTCCTTAAATCTAAAGCATAAAAATTATACCCTTGGTTGACATACCATTGCGCTACGTGATCGTGAAAGAAGTAATCAATATAACCATGAATGTATAATACTGCTTTTTTAGTGCTGTCCAGAGGTGGGTGTTTAACTAAGGTTGCTACCACCTCTCCTTCATAATCGTCTTTGCATTGTAGCGTTTGTATGGTATATTTTTCATCAATGGCAAAATCCAAATCCCCTTTATCAGTAGCATATGGATGATGTACAGGACGAGTATAAAGGTATAATCCAACCGCAACAAGGCCTATTATGCTTAAAAATATTATCATAAGTATACTTATTAGTCTTCTAAGTGATCACTTCCAAGATATAATTGTTAGTCTCTTAGAAAATTTATCATTCCAGTTTAAGGTATAAAATTGGGTTAATTAAACAAAAATCAACAATTATATGGAGAAAGCAATAAGCTTAGATGAATTCTTAAGTTTTGAGAAGCGATATAGAGCAAATTTTGGAAACTCACTATCAGGGTATAAGGGAGCACATCTCTTAGGTACTATCAATGAAAATAAACAAACCAACTTAGCCCTTTTTAATTCTGTGGTACATCTTGGTGCCAACCCTCCTTATCTTGGATTCGTTCTTAGGCCCACAACGGTTCCCAGACATACTTACCAAAATATACGTTCTACTTCCTTTTTTACCATTAATCATGTTTTGGTAAAACACTATGAAACAGCTCACCAAACTTCAGCCAAGTATGATGAAGCGATATCTGAGTTTGCAGCTTGTGGATTTACACCTCAATTTACTGAAACACATCCTGCTCCCTATGTACAAGAATGTAGCATTAAAATAGGCTTACAACTTGAAGAAGAGCATTACATCAAAGCCAATGACACACGGTTTATTGTGGGTAAAGTCGTTGAAGTCCTTGTTCCTGAAGAACATATTGGCCCCAAAGGCCATATACATTTAAGCGATGCAGGCTCAGTAGCGGTTGTTGGATTAGAAGAATATTATGAAACGACTTATCTTAAGAATATGGGCTATGCACGCCCTTAGAGCTATGACATAATTGTATAAGTTTTTATTAGCATCACTTTTGAACGATTTCGACTATTTTTCAAATACAGTCTGACTTATCTTTGAAGAAAAAAATGAAAGTAAGTTTTATAGGACTAGGCATAATGGGCAGCAGAATGGCTGCCAATCTTTTGAAAAATGGTGTAGACTTAACTGTCTACAATAGATCTAAGGAGATAGTAACTCAATTAGTGGAACAAGGTGCTACAGCTGCGGCAACTCCCCAAGAAGCGGTAAAAGAGGCAGATATTGTTATTACGATGCTATCCAAACCTGAAGTAGTTGAAGCACTTGCCTTTGGAGAACAAGGGTTTGTTGGTCATATGAAAACTAATGCTTTGTGGGTAGACAGTTCTACAGTCAATCCGTCTTTCACTTCTCTTTGTGCGGAAAAAGCAAAAGCTCATCACATCAGATATGTAGATGCTCCTGTAGCAGGTACTAAACCACATGCAGCTAATGCAGAATTGGTATTCTTTGTAGGAGGATCAGAAACAGATGTTGCTGAGCTCAATACTTTATTTGACCATATGGGGAGAAAAACCATCCATGTAGGTGAAGTATCTAAAGGAGCTTCTTTAAAAATGTTGGTAAATGCCCTTCTTGCACAGTCCATGTTGATGTTTTCAGAGAGTGTGATTCTTGGTGAAAAAATGGGTTTAGACAAACAATTTTTGCTTAATCTTTTACCCAACCTAGTCGTATCAGCACCATTTACCAAGGCCAAGGCAGAAATGATCAAGGAAGATGCTTATGAAGTACAATTCCCTTTAGAATGGATGCAAAAAGACTTACAATTAGTAGCTCAAACAGCCTATGAATTGGACCAACCACTCTATCTTGCCAATATTGCTAAAGAAGTTTACCAGGCAGCTAAACAAAAAGGATTGGGGCGTTTGGATTTTGCAGCTATCCACAAATACCTTTCCGACCAGTAGTAGATAAAGTTTTACAGGCAATGTCCGTAAAACTGTATCTACTAAAAACCCAACTATTTGCATTTTTCAATAATATGTTCTAAAATTAAGGCTCAAAAGTAATCGTACTTTTGAGCCTTTTCATATAAACTTTCTCACTAATAAATGAGCCAACTGAAAGTAGCACTCATCCAGGCAGAACCCGTCTTTTTTAACCTAGATGCTTCCCTAAACAAAGCCGAAGAATGGGTTTCAAAAGCCAAAGCAAAAGGCGCAGAACTTATCCTTTTTCCTGAGACCTTTTTACCTGGCTATCCACGGGGTCTAAGCTTTGGTACAGTTGTAGGCAGTAGAGCACCAGAAGGCAGAGACCATTGGCTGGATTACTGGAACAACTCCGTACAAGTACCCGGACCAGCTACCATGAGATTGAGTGAAATGGCTCGTTCGGCTGAGGCTTGGTTGGTAATGGGCATAACAGAACAAGATCCCAAAGAAGGGAGTCTTTATTGCTCCTTACTTTACTTCAATCCAAAAGGAGAGTTGGTACACAAGCATAGGAAATTAAAACCAACTGCTGCAGAACGGATAGTTTGGGGTGAAGGAGATGGCAGTAGTTTGAAAGTTTTGACAACCGAAAAAATGACTATTGGCGGATTAATATGCTGGGAAAATTATATGCCTTTGGCGCGACTGACCTTGTTCCAACAAGGCATACAGGTATATTTAGCCCCTACAGCTGATGAGAGAGATTCCTGGCAAGCAACGATGAGACACATTGCCCTGGAAGGAAGATGTTTCGTTTTAGGTTGTAATCAATATGTGCGATTAGAAAGTTATCCTGAGCCATATGCATCAGAAATAGATCCAAATAGAAAAACACTTAGCAGAGGAGGAAGTGTAATCGTATCTCCACTTGGAGAAATATTGGCAGGTCCCATATTTGATCAAGAAGCAATGCTAACTGCTACATTAGACTTGAACGATTGCCACAAAGGAAAGCTGGATTTTTCAGCAGTTGGTCATTATGCACGTCCAGATGTGTTTGAATTTGCATGGAAAAAAGCGCCTAATTCGTAGTTAATAAACGGCGATTAATCGGGTCATTGAAACGAAAATATTATCTTGACTGTTATTATATGGCTAATGTATCTTCTAGGTACTGAAGTCTTTATTTATAAATTACATTTAAACTATAAATATCAACTAAACAATGAGAAGAAGAAATTTTCTCCAATCCAGAAACCCAGTAATGAAAGAGCAGACCTATATGAATTCTGCTCAAGTTATTGAGAATGCAAATGCTGAAAAAATGACAGTCAGCGGAGCAGTCAATAAAACCTTTCTATTGGCATTGATTATGCTGGCTACTGCAACTTATAGTTTTAGTGCATTCAACCCTATTTTTGTTTGGGTAGGTGCAATTGGTGGTTTAATAGCAGTTCTGGTTGCTTCATTCAGACCTAATTTGTCTCCAACCTTAGCTCCGGTTTATGCTGGTTTAGAAGGTTTATTTGTAGGTGGTATTTCTTACATGTACGCTGGAGTAATGAACGGAATCATTTTCCAGGCTGTGACACTTACTTTGGCAGTGTTATTTATGATGCTGTTTATCTATAGATCTGGCATCATTAAGGTAACAGAAAAGTTTAGAATGGGTGTATTCATGGCTACGGGTGCCATCTTTTTGGTCTATATGCTCAACTTTGTCTTAGCTATGTTTGGAATTAATCTTCCTTTCTTACACGAAGGAGGCATGGTTGGCATTGGTATTAGCTTGGTGATTATTGGTGTTGCTGCTTTGAATCTATTATTAGATTTTGACAACTTTGAAAAAGGTGAAAAATATGGAGCTCCAAAGTATATGGAATGGTTTTCTGCTATGGGACTAATTATCACTTTGGTGTGGTTGTATGTAGAAATCTTAAGATTGCTAGCTATACTAAGTTCTAATGATTAAAGCGAGCAAAATCAAAACATACACTAAAACAAAGCCGAAAAGCAGTGCTTTTCGGCTTTGTTTTTAACCTAAGTTATAATAAAACAGGGCTACAATAATAATTGCGCCCTGTATAACCCCAAAAAACCAAA
>JBCBCD010000076.1:0-13601 GCA_038530915.1 Bacteroidota bacterium | reverse complement strand
TTATGGAGAACATATACTTGATTGCCACTGATAGAAGACTCATCTTCAGGCTTATGAATCAGTCTAATGCTTTGCCCTGTTTTGGGGTCAAATCTCAATAAGCCATATTCGTGTGTACCAATCCATAAATAACCAAAATCGTCAAAGGTAAGGGCTTTAATATCCGCTGCATTGATATCGGGAAGTGGGTCAAAACCATACGGAACCGGAGTAACAAGGTTTTGCTCTGGAGAAAAATAATGCAATCCACCGTTTTCAGTACCAATCCAAATACCGCCTTCTCTTCCTTCTGCGAATGCACTCACAGAATTATCTTTTAAGGAGTTCTTTTCACCTGGAACTCTCCTTTGCAAGTCGAAATTGGCCAGGTTGGGACTGTACAAGTTCAAGCCCCGCCAAGTACCTACCCAAAGGTTGTTTTGATAATCTTCTAATATGCAGCGAATGCCTGGGTGCGATAGGCCAAACAGTTTTTTAGGGTTTGGTTTTTGGACATGAAGTTGTTTTTTGGTCTGATTGATCTGCACCAAACCATTTCCGGTACCTATTAAAAATGGATACTGGTCACTTTGGTGAAAGGCTCGGATAGATTTATTTAAAGGTCCGGTTGATTCAAAATCGTTATGAAGTTTTTTCCATTGCTTCTGTCCCTTTTCTTGATAAAAAACACCTTCGTCCCAGGTACCTACCCACCATTTTTGTTCATTATCTTGGTAAAGGGTTCGTACCTTTTGCACGCTTGGAAATCCTTTAGCCATGACCAGCTTGTTACTATCGGGCGATAGAGACATCACCCCAGCAGCACCGCCGACAAATAATTGCCCCTTCCTATCTAGTGTTAAAGCTCTAATTTCTTCTTGATTCGTTTTTTTATTGTTGGCATTCATTGAGGGATGAGGAATAAATTGTGCTTTTAATCGATCTGATGGAATTCGCCATAAACCGAGGTAAGTCCCAATCCAAAGATTGTCAAGAGAATCAATCAGCATGGTTCTGACCGCTAAATTTGAAGGGTTGGCCAAGGAATCTGGCCGCATCAGTGGGAAAGTCTTAATTTGATTTGACTTAGGATCAAAGACATCAAGGCCATTTCCCGTTCCTATCCAAATAAAACCATTACCATCCTCAACTAAAGAAGATACTTCGTTGTGGGAAAGTGTGTTTTTACGACCAGGTAAATGATAGAATACTTCAAAAGTATAACCATTGTATCTGTTCAATCCATCCTTTGTACCAATCCAAATGTATCCGAATTGATCTTGAAGTAAACTCAAGATTCGATTATTCGATAAACCATCTTTTGTAGTAATATTTCGAAATGGTAAATCTTGACCAGATAAGCTTGTAAAAAAAAATAATGACAGGAAACATAGCAGAAGGGTTCTTAAAGGAAATCTTAAGAAGAACTTGTTCAAAAGGTATATTTCTTTGAAAACTGCTTCAATAATCATTCTTGAAATTCGTTAACCTGCATTTAATTAATTCAAGTTGTGATTAAGATGATGAAATAAGGAGAAATTTGCAATAAATCTTTAAATCCAAAGAAAATTTGGATGCAAATTCCATTTCAAAAGTTACATCGCATTTTGAATTAGATAAATGGCTTTACACCTATTATTCTTGGAATAACCCTCTCTAATATTAAGTTAATAAAAATTGATTAAACAAGGATATAAGTGTTTTGAACAAATCTGAAAGCATTTGATCCATTTGTGAAAGAAAATAAAACCTATATGAAAGAGGTGTGGTTTTTTATTCTATAATTTTGATTTATAGCAATATATTATTTTGACAAAATTGATTTTGTGTGATTTTGTATTGATTTATTGCTTTGTACTTTTTTTATATAAATCAATAGATATGATTAAAAAACTACTATTAGCTTTAGCTATAATGACAACATTTGCTATTACTCATGTTCAGGCACAACTTGTATTAAACGAAATCCTTGCCGACCCTGCTGCAAATCTTCCAGGTGATGCTAATGGAGATGGTCAACGTGCATTTTTAGAAGATGAATTTTTAGAATTTGTCAATTTAGGCCCTGCTAGCATTGATATGTCAGGATATACTTATGGTGATGGAGTAAGAGT
The DNA here is from genome assembly GCA_038530915.1 of Bacteroidota bacterium. GTDB lineage: Bacteria > Bacteroidota > Bacteroidia > Chitinophagales > Saprospiraceae > JANQPA01. The sequence continues at coordinate 11,508 of JBCBCD010000076.1, read as the reverse complement.
TAGAGAAACATTCCCGGAAGGTTTTGTTTTAGGCGCTGGGGAAGTACTCTTACTATTTGGGCTGCCTTCGCCAAGTGGACCGTTAGATCCTGGTAATTTTGGAGGTGCAACAATTGTTCATGTTGATGATACGAATGATGGTTTGAGCTTAACAAATGGTGGCGACACAGTTAGGATCAGCGATGCACAGGGTAACATTGTTTTCGAACATGTTTATGAGGACCTTGCTGGAAATGATCAATCCATAACCTTATCGCCTGATCTCACAGGTGCCAGCTATGTTTTGCACAGAGAAGTAGCGCCTGATTCGAGTTTATTCTCACCGGGTACGAAAGCAGATGGCTCTATTTTGTCTATTCCACTAATCTTAAATGAAATACATGCTGACCCGGCAGATGGTGATATAGGGGATGCTAATGGTGATGGCAGCAGGAATAATGTTGAAGATGAATTTCTAGAGTTCGTCAATACCGGAAATATAGAATTAGATCTTTCTGGATTTAGAGTGTCTGATAGTCAGGAAAATCGACATACCTTTCCTGATGGGACCATATTATTTCCCCATCAACCGATTGTCGTATTTGGTGGTGGAACTCCAACCGGAGAATTTGGCAAAGCTGTTGTTCAAGTATCCTCTTCAGGTAACTTGAGTTTGACCAATGGAGGGGATAATGTAGTTGTCAGAAGTCCTCAAGGAGATACCTTACTATTTTTCACTTATGGAAGTGAAGCCAATATAAATGAGTCTATTAACAGAAATCCTGATATTAACGGGCCAGATTCCCTGATAGCTCATACGATTGTGGCCAATGACAGCACAAACTTTTATTCTCCGGGTACCTTAGTTGATGGCACACCTTTTCCATTTGATGCTTCTGGTCTTCCCACAGTTGTTGAATTTGCTACAACTGAAATAGAAGTGTTAGAAGATGTTGGGACAGTGGAGGTTTCTGTTAGAATTAGTGGAGCCAATGCAGATACTGCTACTACTGTAAATGTTAGAGTGATTGGTGGTACAGGAGCTTCCGTAGACATAAGTAACTTCGCTCCTACTTATTCCTTAACGTTCCCTGCAGATTCGTCTACTAGTCAAAGTTTTACTTTAGAAGTTGAAGATGATATCGATCCAGAAGGTGAAGAAACATTTATTTACGCTATTACCAGTGTCTCAGGGCCGGCAAGTGCCTCAATAGGAAGCCAAGACACTTTTACACTTACTATAGCAGCCAATGATTTAAACTTTCCATTGTTGGTTAATGAAATACATGCCGATCCCAAACCGGGGCTTGAAGGAGATGCTAATGGCGATGGGGTGCGTGTTTTCCAAGAGGATGAGTTTATAGAATTTATCAATATTTCTGACGAAGCGATAGATATATCCGGATATACCTATGAGGATTCGAGGGGAATAACATTTCATGAATTTCCCGATGGAACAGTGGTCCAACCCGGTGAAATATTAGTCCTATTTGGTCGGCCATTGGATATTCCTTTAGATCCTGCGAACTTTTGTAATGCCATTATTCAATATGCTTCCAGAAGTGGGGTGGGATCAGGTGAAGGATTAAGCTTGACCAACGATGGAGATATTGTTACGATAGTTGATACATCTGGTCAGGTAGTAATTATTGAACCCTATGGTGCCGAAGGAGGAATGGATCAATCTTTGAATAGATTGACAGATGGTCAAAGAGTACCGTTTGGTCTGCATGCTGAAATTGCAGGGGATACTACCAATCTCTTTTCTCCGGGATGTATGATTGACGGAATGCCATTTACAACGAGTACCCGTAACTTTATTCCTTCTGAGGAAATTAAGCTCTATCCCAACCCAACTTATGGTCGATTCACTTTAGAAATGGATCCTAGCTTTGAGTTAGAGCTGGTTTTAATAAGAGATCTAAATGGTCAAACAGTTCGATCATTTGGACCTCAAAATACATTTGATGTAAGTGAATTTTCTAATGGATTCTACTTAGTAGATATTCAAACACAAAAAGGAAGAGCTGTAAAAAAACTAATCATTCAAAGATGACAATAATGAGAAAGCTGTTCAAAACTTATGTCCTCGTTTAAAGAGGTCATGGAACTTGTCCTTGCCTGTAGGCAGGATGTTTTGAGCGGGCGAAGGAGTTGTTGTTTGCGTTCTTTTTGCCAGAAAAGTGCTATATCTCCAGCAAAAAGAACGCAAACAACATAAAATTGACTGGTGAAATAGTACGAATTTCTTTATTCATAATAATCCAGTATTTATGCGTTTATGGTTGTTGTTTTTTACTGTATGTCTCTGTTGTCTCAAATCCATTCGGGCCGAAGTAAACACCTGTAAAACTATGGTTATGGTTAAGCAGGATTTATCAGGACTTGTATTAAATGAGGTCTTGGCAGATCCCCCTCCTGGTTTGACAGGAGATGCTAATGGAGATGGGGTACGTGTTTTTCAGGAAGACGAATTTGTTGAGTTTTTCAATGCAGGTGATCACTCCATTGATCTCAGTGGCTTTAAGTTGTATGATAGTCAAGCTTTGAGGCACGTTTTTCCAGCAAATACGATACTAAAACCTTACCAAGCATTGGTTGTCTTTGGTCGTCCATCTGTAGCTGGTAACTTAGGTGATTTTGGAGATGCTATTGTTCAAAATTCATCGGAAAGTAGCGAAGGCAGTGGTGATGGTTTGAGCTTGACCAATGGTGGAGATCGGGTAATACTTAGAGATATAGATGGAGAAATAGTGATTGATTTTTCATATGGAGATGCAGCAATTGATCAATCCCTAACTCGAAGCCCCGACATTACTGGATCAGAACTCAATATTCCTCATTCTGAGGCTTCTAGCTCAAGGCTTTTGTTTTCTCCGGGGAAAAACGTGAATGGACTTCCTTTTTTAATCCGCACTATTGGATTTGATCGTTCCAGCCAATTGGTCTTAGAAAACAGCGATAGCATTCTTATTGAACTAAATCTTGAAGGACTCGTGCCTCAACCCACAGCTGAAATATCGGTAGACCTTGTTTTAGTTGAAGGAAATAAAACAGATATCGGTGGATTTGAAAGCCAAACAATTATTTTCCCGGCTGGACAATTGGAAAGTAGAATGGTAGCTATTCCAATTACGGATGATGTTGCTATAGAAGATAGAGAAGAATTTATTTTTGAATTAAGAAATTTGGTTGGTGATTCACTAGCCAGCCAGCCGGTAAATAATCGTTTTAGATTAATTGTTGAGGACAATGATCAATCACTATCAGTAGGGTTTTCTGAATTAACTTCTGTCAGTCGTGAATACCGTCAATCCACTCAAATACCCATTGTTCTTTCCGGAAAGAATTTTTCAGATCCAATACAAGTCATCGTTTCCTTAGTGACTGGAAACGCTTCATTTATTGATGGATTTTCATCCGATACGCTTGTTTTCAATCCACAGGAAGATGTGGAAAAGCTTTTCAATATCTCTTGGGAAGGAGGAGCGGATTTGGTTCAATCGGAAAAATTCACCTTTCAAATTGAAATGCTTTCAGGTACTAATGTGAATGGTTTACCAGTAACGGTAGACAAAAGCCAGCATGAATTGACGATTAGTCAGAAAACGGGGAGCCATTTTTTTTATGTTGATGCAATAAACGGAGATGACAATAACGATGGACGCACACCAGAAACAGCATGGCAAAACTTAGTGATGGTCAATTTCTATCCTGAGTTTCCACCCAATAGCAGGATTTTACTTAAGTCCGGTAGCTACTGGTTGGGGCAATTGCGGCCAAGGGGATCAGGTAATGGCTTGGACAGTGTTAACATCATTGATCGTTACGGATCGGGACCGAGGCCTATTATTGATGGAAATGAATTGACGGGGGAAGGAGTGGTTCGTCTTTTTAACCAGGAATATTGGGAAATTTCAGGATTAGAACTTACCAATCCATCTGATAGAGAAGGCGATCGTCGTGGGCTTGAGATAAAAGCAGGCAACTTTGGCTTAGTAAAGCATATCCACATTAAAGACATGTATATCCATCATATCAGTGGAATTCCTTCTTCTGATAACTCAGGAAAACAGACAGGAGGAATCTACGTTGCTACCACTAATGATGAAGCTGTAGATACAAGATTTGACGATTTATTAATTGAAAACTGCATCATTCACGATTGTGAAAATCAGGGTATTGTAACCAATAATGAGGTTGAAGTTGGTTTCAGGCCAGACTCCCCTGAATTTGAAAGGCGACGATTTACCAATGTGGTAATAAGGGGAAATACCATTTACAACATTTCAAAAAATGCAATGATTATTCGACTCACTGATGAGGGTTTGATTGAGCATAATCTATGTTATAATACTGCTTTGAATGGGATAACTGGTAATACTATGTTTTGTCGAACTACCCGTAATACGGTGTTTCAATTCAATGAAGGCTATGGTAATCAATCGCCTTCGATTGATGGCAGTATGTATGACGCTGACTTTAGTACTTTTGGGTCTACCTTTCAATACAGTTACAGCCATGATAATAATCACGGCTTGATTTGGTACGCCACAAAGCCTTATGATAAAGACATCACGGTGCGATATAACATTAGTCAAAATGATAAAGGAAGACTGGTAGCATTGCGATTTGATTTTGTCAATACAGCCATCTACAACAATGTTTTTTATATCGGGCCAGATGTATCTCCTGTTATTATTCATGAAAGAGCAGGAAGGTCTTTTAGTTATCAATATTACAACAATATCATATATAACCTGAGTCCTACAGCCAGGTATGAATTTGATCCGACACCAAGTCGTGATATTGATAATAATCTTTTTTACGGCATTCATCCAGCTTCTGAACCTGAAGATGCCAATAGGCTGACTACTGATCCCTTATTTCTAGATCCGGGCAACGGAGCAATTGGATTGCACACCTTAGAAGGCTATAAATTATTACAAAACTCGCCGGCTATTGGAGCAGGAAGAATTGTACCTGGTAATGGTGGACGAGACTTTTTTGGGCACCACGTAACCTCAGATCAAGTACCAAATATTGGTGCTTACAATGGACCTGGATTGGACACTAGTAATACCGGACCGATTCTAATAACGAATTTAGCTTTAGATATAGATTCTAATACCGAAGAAAGCATTACGCAGGAACTCTTAGCAGCCAATGACCCCGATCATGGTCCTGAAAGTATCACTTATCGACTTTTATCCCTTCCACAACAGGGTGACTTACTATTAGAAGGACAAGTACTAAAACTTCAAGACACCTTTAATCAGTTGGATATTAATCAGGGCAGATTAAAGTATCAGAATAACTTTAATAACAACTTAGGAGACTTTTTCCAATTTGAGGTTTTTGATCCGGATGGATTTAAAATTAGCACTACCTATTTCATTATAAACATAAAAGGTCTAACGACTAATTCGTCCAGTCAGCCTAAGGTTGACTTTGACCTCCGATTTTGGCCCAATCCAAGCTCGGGGAGATTCAATTTGGATGTAGAAAGCCCATACAATGGTACACTTGAAGGCAGTGTATTATCTGTCTCAGGCAGAATCATTCATCGTTTTCAATTTGAGAAAATCAATCGATTTGAATCTATTTCAGTAGAGGTTGATTCGTTTTCTAATGGGGTTTACTATGTTCGACTTGAATTTGATAATGGATTTATTATCAAACCAATAATATTAAAAAGGTGATATGAAAGCATGGCTGTTTATATTCTTTTTGTTTTGCGAGGCTAATGTGACCTTATGTCAGAATACTTCAGTCATTGCTTTTATGGATGACCAAGCAGTTTATGCTGGTGAATTAGAAATATTCATGCAAAAGCATCGGGCAGAAGTGATTCGGACTTTTGTAGTCAAGCAAGATGTTACTTATGATTCTGAATTTTGGCAAACAGAATTAAATGGGCAAACTCCCTTTGAGTATTTGGCTCAAAAGGCCATGAAATCTTTAATTCCTTATAAAGTTCAACAAAAATTAATGGAAGAATATGGGATGATATCAAACTGGGACTGGCAAGGATTTTTATTTGACTATGAATCCTACTGTAAAGATCGCCAAAGAGCAAAATCTGGTCAAGAGGTAATTTACGGCCCGGTGAATATGAATTTAGCTGCATATTATCAGCATTACTTTACACATCACAAACATGAATTAACAAGAAGATGGGAAAGAACCTATCCGTCCTCATTGGACTTAGCAGCTTTTATAGAAAGAAAAGCGGCTTCTGCTACCCTTAAGTGGCAGGAGGATGCGCTTATCAACTTAGCCAATCAATTGACATTTTTTTAAACTTCAATTTCAATAAGAATGAAGAAAAGTTATATATGCTTACTGTTTCTACTGCTACCCTTCTCCATGGTAGTAGGGCAAACGGATGTTACCGTCACGGTAAGATCAGCAGATGATAATATGCCTTTAGTGGGAGCCAGTGTCTTCCTAAAAAGCACACAAAATGGAGGATATACAGATGAAAATGGTTCTGTTACTCTAAGTATTGATGGTAGTGAAGCAACAATTATTGCAGACATGATCGGCTTTATATCTAAGGAAATACCCTGGGCAGGAACTTCAACCGTCGAAATTCTCATGACCAATACCATCAAATTGGAGGAAGTGGTGGTAGTAGGTTATGGTGTACAAAAGAAAAGCGATGTTACCGGATCAGTTGTTTCTGTTTCTAGGGATCGCTTGGAAAGTGTTCCTAACACGAACTTTGTTCAAGCTTTACAAGGGGCGATACCAGGTATCAATATTTCTCAAAATAGCGCTGGTGCGGAAGGCAATAACAACTCTATTGTAATTAGAGGCCGAAATTCTATATCAGCGGGGAATGGACCATTAATTATAGTGGATGGTATCCCTTATGGAAATAACATTGCCGAGATCAATCCAACTGATATCGAATCTATTGAGGTATTAAAAGACGCTTCTTCTGCTGCGATATATGGTTCTAGAGGATCTAATGGAGTCATCCTAATTACTACAAAAAGGGGAAGTGGTAAACCAAAAATAACTTATGCAGGATATGCCGGGATTCAGGAGATTGCAAACCAGCCAGACCTAATGAATGGAGCTGAATTTTATGCTTTTAAAGAATTTCGGGAACCAGGATCCATCACAACTACAGAACAGGAGAACTTTGATTTAGGGAACTCTACTAATTGGATCGATTTAGCAACCAGGCAAGGATTTCAACAACAACACACCCTATCTGTTTCTGGTAAAGTAAATGAGACCAGTTTTTACATTTCAGGATCTTATTTAGGTGTTGAAGGAATTGCGGTAAATGATCAGTTAGAACGGTACTCTGTTCGTGTCAACCTAGAACAAGGATTAAGTAATTGGATAAGCATTGGAACGAATACTCAACTTTCCTTAACGGATAGAAGCGGGATACCTGCTAGTTTTTCGGATGCATTTTATATGAATCCGTTGACCAATCCATATGATGAAGAAGGTAACCTAAGTGTTATTCCATGGCCTGAAGACCCTTTCTTTTCCAATCCTTTACAGAATACTCTGGCTATAGACGATGACGAGTCTTACAAGGTCTTTTCCAATAACTTCCTACAGCTTGATTTTCCTTTCCTTAAAGGGTTAAGTTATCGGTTGAATACAGGGGTTGAGTTTCAACAGAGAAAACAAGGAACCTATTTTGGTAGAAATACCCAAAGAGGGCAGCAAAGACAAGGAGAAGCTATAAGCAGAAATCGAGAATACGTTAACTTGATCGTCGAAAACCTGCTTTATTATAATCGTGATTTTGGAAAACATGCTGTGGGTTTTACTGGCTTATGGAGTTTTCAGTCTAATAATTTTGAGGATCATGAGTTTACAGGAACTGGTTTTCCATTGGATAATTTGACCTATTTTCAAATGGGTACAGCCGGCTTGATAACTTCTGATCAAGTAGCTACGGAAGCCAATATTGAGTCGCAAATGGCAAGGTTAAATTATTCTTATGATGGGAAATACCTGTTGACTTTAACCGGACGAAGAGATGGTTATTCTGGCTTTGGAGAGAATCGCAAGTACAGTTTTTTTCCTTCTGTAGCATTAGGTTGGAATATTTTTAGAGAATCATTTATGGAGGGCGTCGATTGGTTATCTAATTTAAAATTGAGATTCTCTTATGGTCGTAATGGTAACCAGGCAATTGCTCCTTATCAAACCCTGGCTCGATTAATAGATGCTCCTTATTTGAATGGAACTGCTACTGATGCTGGGTTTCGTCCTTCCCAACTCGCCAACCCGGAATTGGGCTGGGAAACCACTACTACTGGTAATATAGGTATTGACTTTGGGCTTTTTAATGGGAGGATTCAAGGAACGTTTGACTATTATCAGGCAGAAACTGAAGATTTATTATTGGAGCGAAGTATTTCCTCCGTCCATGGTATTAGTGAAATAACACAGAATATAGGAGCCACAGAAAACAGGGGCTTAGAATTTGGCTTACAAGCAACTCCAATCCAAGGCAATGATTTTCAATGGAGTTTACAGGGTAATTTTTCTCTAAACAGAAATGAAATAGTAGCCTTAGTAACCGATAGTACGGATGACGTTGCCAATCAGTGGTTTATTGGACAGCCTATTGATGTGAATTTTGATTTGCAATTTGATGGAGTTTGGCAGGAAGGTGATAACATAGCCGAATCTGCCCAACCTAATGATCAACCCGGATTTGCAAGAGTGAGAGACGTAGATGGAAACAATCGAATTGATGCTGAGGATCGTACTTTCATCGGATCTTTACAACCCGATTTCATTTGGGGCATGACAAATACTTTCTCTTACAAGGGATTTACCCTGTCTGTATTTGTACACGGTGTCCAAGGGGTAACCCGAGAGAATCCTTTGGTAAGGGATGATGTATGGGTAGAAGTACGACGCAATTCCTTGCGACGGGATTACTGGACTCCCGAAAATCCCATTAATGGTTTTTGGGCAAATAACATATTTGCTAATAATGAAGGGGTAGATGTTTATGAAGACGCTTCTTTTATTCGCCTCAAAGATGTGACGCTTAGTTATGCATTCTCTGATGCCGTGCTTTCAAAGCTCAATGTGGAAGGCTTAAGTGTTTACGTTAATGCGCGCAATTTGGCTACGATTACAAATTGGACAGGTTTAGATCCAGAGCTTAGCTCGCAGAGAGCGATTCCTTTACAAAGAGTGTTTATAGGTGGTGTTAAACTTCAATTTTAAAATGGATTGCTATGAAAAAATTAACCATACTTTTATTACTTATCATTTTAGGCTTCAGTTGTGAGGAGGATTTTTTACAGGAGCAACCCAGGCACATTATTTCTCCAGAGTCTTTATATAGTAATGCGGAAGGCTTTCAGTCAGGCTTAAACGGATTATATGCTTTGGTACGTCAAGAACGCTCTGGAAGGTCACGTGGAAGTACCAATGATTTAATGATTAGTGCGGGTATTATCGCGACAGATAATGCATATGCCAACTGGCGAGGAGGAGTAGGTCTGGTATTCAATGAACTAGGTACTCGTAATAATCCAAGAAACGGATTTGTTCGTTCAGTTTGGACATGGCTCTATGAGGTGATTAATGCATCCAATACCATCATCAATAGAGCGGAAAATCCAGCTATTGAATGGACAGCAGATGAGAGAAACAGAATCGTTGGGGAAGCTCGCTTGATCAGAGCATGGGCTTATCGTCACCTTATATCTTTATGGGGTGATGTACCTTTAAATTTAACCGAATCCGGCTTGGTTATTCGTACCGATTGGGTTAGAGATCCAGTAGAAGAAATAAGACTTCAAATGGAACAAGACTGGCTTTTTGCAGAAACCCATCTGCCAGATGTCCCGGCAATCGAAGGAAGGGTTTCTAAAGCCGTTGCCCAACATTATTTAGCCGAGCTATATTTGGCCATGGGAGAAAATGAAATGGCACTGGAAAAAGCTCAAGCCTTAATTAATAATTCTAGCTATAGTTTGATTACGGAAAGATATGGTACGAGAGTCGATGAAGAGGGAGTTCCGTTTATGGATATGTTTACTGATGGCAATTCAAATCGGGTTGAAGGAAATACGGAGGTACTTTGGACCTTTCAATTAGAAAATGAAGTAATCGGTGGGGAAGGACATAATATTATGCGCCGCTGGTATGTTCAACGCTATTGGTCATTAGATTTAAATGGTAAAAATCCAATCGAGATATCGGAAGAAAATGGTGGCCGGGGATTAGGTCGTTTTGGACCAACGCGTTTTGCTATGGATCTATACGAGTCTGGCGATCATCGGGGAAGCGAATACGCTTGGAGGTATTATTGGTTGATCAATCATAGTGACCCAAACCAAATCCCACTTGGATTTATCATTGGAGATACGCTTCGCATCAATTGGAGGGCTCAACCTAATGAACCAGATCGGGAACCTGAATGGCCGTGTACACGCAAATGGGATTCACCCAATCCGCTAGATGTAACAGCTTCCAGACAGTTTGATGATCAGGTTTATTTACGACTTGGTGAGACCTATCTGCTATTAGCAGAAGCTCAATTAAAAGTGGGCGACGCTGCTGCTGCTGCTGAGACTATTAATGTTTTGAGAGCTAGGGCTAATGCTCGTTTGATCACTGCAGATGAAGTAGATATAGATTTTATCTTGGATGAACGGTCTCGGGAGTTATGGTCAGAAGAACACCGAAGGCACACTTTGATTCGCTTAGGAAAATGGGTAGAACGGACACAATTACACAACAGCCGTACAGGCCCGGTTTTAGATCCGGTTCGCGATCGATTCTTACCTATTCCTCAAGATGTTATCGATGCTAATACAACGGCTGCTATGGAACAAAATCCTGGTTATTAAGCATAAATGGATCTATTATCACTCTAATTGTTTGCAATACAGCAATTAGAGTGATCACCCAAACAATAACCTAATTCCTAACCATTTAGTTAACTGCTTCACCCTAAAGAGAGTGAAAAACATTGGTCAATGAAAAATAAAATTAAACTACTTATACTATCTTTTTTAATGGTATTAAGTTGCTCCTTTTTGAAAGGACAATCTTTAATGCAAAATATCCAGGCAAGAAACTTTCAAAAGTTAGATGGGTTATGGCAAATCATAGTTGACCCTATGGAAAATGGATTTTACAACCACAGTTGGCAACCCAGAAAAAATGGCTTTTTTAAAGATGAAAAGCCGAAAACCCCTTCTTCTTTAGTTGAATACAATTTCGATGCGGGAGAACAATTACAGGTTCCTGGCGATTGGAACACCCAACTGGAAAAACTCTATTATTACGAAGGTACGGTTTGGTATCGAAAGAAATTTGACCATCAGGCAACAGCAGGTAAGCGCTATTATTTGTATTTTGAAGCAGTTAATTATCGAGCAAAGGTGTACTTAAATGGCCAATATATTGGAGAACATATTGGTGGATTCACACCTTTTCAGTTTGAAATCACCGATCACTTAAGTGCTGGAAATAACACCATTGTTGTAAAAGTAGATAACAAACGGGACCCGGATGGGA
>JBCBCD010000075.1:0-13602 GCA_038530915.1 Bacteroidota bacterium | reverse complement strand
AGCCATTCATACTTTATTTTGCGCCACAGTATCTCAATTAAGTTTAGATGAGGACTGTAGGTCGGCAGATAAAAGATATATAGACCTTTGTTCTTCCATTGTTCGATTTTTGCTTGAACAGCCTTAGAAGTGTGCCAAGGAGCATTATCTAAAACAACTACAGTAGGTTTGCCAAGTTGGTCTGACAATTGATCCAATTTCTGGATAATAAACTCACTGTTGATGTTTTTCTTTGTCCAGTGCATATGGCCATTTCCTTTGATGCTCAGTAGACCGAATACATTTCCGACATGTTTGTGTTCAGAACAAATACTAGTCTGTTTTCCAATTGGCAACCATCCATAAGGAATGTTAGGCTCTAGACTAAAGCCAGTTTCATCACCAAAAAGTAAGTCAATCCAGCCTATATCTTCTAGGGATAAAAGCGCCCGTAATTGTTTGACTTTGAGTTCATAAACAGCTGGGTCTGGTTTGCCTAAAGGGCTTTTTCTATATCGTTTCCATCTGCGCTTAAGTTTTTTAAAAAACGCGTCAGGGTTTTCTTTGACATAGATACTTCTAGTTCTTGCTCAATTTTACTCAAGGCTTTTTTGATGTTACTTGGGCTATTTTCAATAGCCTCAGTTACCATTTGAACATGATTTTCTTTGGACAAATCAAGTATTGGTTTGCGACCTCTTCCTGCTTTATCTTTCATGTTTTCGATGCCACCGCTTTGCCATCGATCCAACCAATTATAAACAGTGATGAGATGAACATCAAAAAAATCAGCAATAGCACCACATTCCCATTTCTCATAGCTTAACAAAATAGCTTTACAGCGAATTCGATAAGTATGACTTTTACCTGTTTTGAAACCGTTTTCTAAAAACTCGATTTCTGTCTCATTCAACTTTTCAATGTATCTTTTTTTCCGACTCATTTGTCGAAAATAGAAAATCTAGTTTTATTATAAAAATAATTGTGTCTAATTACTTAGTAGACAAATAAATTTAAACATACTATAAGAGATAAAATAAATAGCAGCCACCGGCTGCTATTTATTTTATCTCTTACAACACGATAATCAATGGAAAAGAAGATCGAAGTATTAATACAGTCCATTCATAAAGCTTTTGCGGGTGTGCGATTAGGACGAGGGGTTTCCTGGCGGGAAGCTGATGTGCTCGATTCTTACGGAAGCAATGAAGAAAGGAAGCTTGCCCGAGCAAAAGACGAACAGAGAGATTGGAGTAAAATTCCTTTTAGTTTAATTGGTGCCATGCAGTATCAAAATGTTTTACCTTTTTTAGATACTGCAGGATTAAAGTTTTATCTTCCTATTTGTATGATATACGTGCTGAGTAACTACAAAGAATCGCAATCGCTGATTTCTGACTCATTAATGTATACCTTAGCGAGAGCATCAACCATTAATGAATTGAAGAAGGCATTGAATGAAAGTCAAATATCCTGTGTCATTGATTTTCTAAACATATGCATGGAAATTGGTGATGATTACCTCGACATAAAAGATTTACCGATGGCTTTAAAAAGTCATTGGGTAGAATAATCCTATTCATAACATCTAAATAACCAACTTTTGAAAATAGCAGTATTAGGATCGGGAAACGGTGGCTGTGCAGTAGCTGCAGAATGTGCTTTACACGGCCATGATGTCAGAATATTTGATTTTGAACAATTTCCTACGAATATTCAGGCCATCGAAAAGGCAAAAGGGATTCAATCTACTGGTATAGTAAGTGGATTTGGACCTATTACTTACGCAGGTCATGATATTGGTAAAGCTGTATCTGATGCAGAACTAATTTATGTGGTCAGTCCTTCTTATGCACATATTGCAATCGCTCAGGAATATAAAAAGGCCATGGAAAAGGGACAGAAGGTCGTCATTTGTCCGGGTACTAATGGAGGAGCTCTGATTTTCAAACAAGAGTTGGGCTTAGACTATTCCTCGCCTGAGATTGTAGTTTCTGAAACCTCCACCTTACCCTATGCTTGCAGAATTATGAGCCCGGGGAATGTGCATGTTTTCCACAAACTAAATGATGGAGTATTCTTTGCTTCTTTGCCTGCTTCAGAAAGTGAAGCTTCTTTTCAGGCTTATAAACAAGTTTATCCGGGTACCCGACTTCATAAAAACGTATTGCAAACCCTTTTACAAAACGGTAATAATGTCATCCACCCAGCGGTTAGCTTACTGAATGTAGGGAGAATAGAATCTCCGGAAGATTTCTTTTTCTATGAACAAGGAGTAACACCAGCTGTAGGTCGACTCATGGAGGCTGTGGATAAAGAAAGAATGGCTATTGCGAGTGCCTATGGTCTGGAAATTCTCTCCGAACCTGAAGCCGGTTATTTGCAAGAGTATATGGTTGAAAAGAATTATCACACTGGCTATAGCAAAGCACCAGGTTTCCTGGGCATAAAAGCCCAGACTCAAATAGACAATCGCTATTTTACCGAGGATGTAGGTTATGGCTTAATAATATTGGAAGATATGGCCAAGGTAGTAGGTATTGAAACTCCGGTGATTACTTCAATCATAAAACTAGTATCTGTACTTTTGGAAACGGATTATCATAAAGAAGCACTTCGTACATTGGATACATTAGGGCTGGGAGGTCTTAGTAAAGATGAACTATTAGAAGCTGTCGCATAATAGAAAATAGAAAGAATAAATATTAGAAACAATCCAATGGATAGCAACTCAAATTTAGCAGTCTTAATAGATGCAGACAATATTCCTTCTGTACATGTCAAAGAAATGATGGAGGAAATCGCAAAATATGGCAATCCTACCATCAAAAGGATATATGGCGATTGGACAAGACCTAGCCAAAATAAATGGAAAAAATTGCTTTTAGAAAATGCCATTACGCCCATTCAGCAATATGCTTATACGAGAGGTAAAAATGCAACTGATTCAGCAATGATCATTGACGCCATGGACATCCTGTATAGTGGCAAAGTGAACGGTTTTTGTTTGGTTTCCAGTGATAGTGATTTTACTCGTCTGGCAACCAGACTGAGGGAAGCGGGCATGCTGGTAATAGGTTTGGGTGAGAAAAAGACACCTAATCCATTTATTGTAGCCTGCGACAAATTCATTTATTTAGAAATCTTAAAGAATCAAACAGAAGAGAAAGAAGAAAATAAAGAAGAAGTTAAAACGGCTGTTGATAAAATAACCAGGAAAGACATCAATTTTATTGCTTCTACCATTAAGGACTTGTCAGACGATGATGGGTGGGCATTCCTCGGTGATGTGGGCAGTTTGCTTCAGAAGAAAAGACCCAGTTTTGATTCGCGAAATTATGGATTTGAAAAATTGACACCCCTTATAAAATCCATAGATCGGTTTGAAGTGGAACAAAGAGAAACCCATAATAACAGTAGGTACAAATTGATCTATGTAAGAATTAAAGAAAAACAAACACGAAGAACCAACAAAAAATGAAATAGGAAATAGACTTAGTGAGATCGTATTAATGAAGTTGTTTAAGGTTTTCTGCTGTCAGCGAGCATAAAGGCTTATGGTTTCTGGCAAAGCTCATTTTTCATTTCGTCCGTACGGACGGGATTAAAAATAGCTGAAGTCCAGTGGCCATAATGCTTTGTGTGCAGGTAAGTGAGAAAACCTTAAATAACTTCAATAGAAAGATGTTACTTTTCCAATTGAATACAGAATGGGTTTATTAAAGGAAAAAGGTAAGTGTTTAGCAGAATTGAAATATAAATTTAAGCCGAGCAGATTTTTTTGTTATTCAAGGTAAATAGGAGCTATTCCGAATTTTATAGAAAAGCTCAGCAATCTATCAAACTGGTAATTGACTGATAATGAATATCAAGGGAGCGGTGGGGCAAAGAGCATTTAGCGAGCGACAAAGGAGCGGCTCTAAATGCGAGCGTTTAGCAAAGTCTATTTTTAGGCAAAAGAAATACAGCCTTGATTTTTTTGGTTTCGTTTTTGCATCAACGCAAAAAGGAAAGTTTAAATTAAAGAATTGATAATTAGTTTGTTATACTAATAAATGTAGTTTGGAGTTGAAAAAGCTTGAATTTTTGGATCAATCGAAAATATGGGATAATTCATATTTAACTTAAATGGATGATCCGGTTTTTATTGGCTGGAGATTGATAAGCATTTACAGCTTATAAAACAAATCTTAAGCAAATACATTTTTTGCTATCTTAGTAAGCAATGTATGACTACTTAAAAAAAGGAATTGGCTTTCTTTTGTTGTGTGGAGTTAATATCAACCTTTACGCACAACAATACGGTTACGTCCAATACAATAGTGAATATGGTGCTCCCTTTAGCGAAGTAAATACGGTGCTACACGATGAAGAAGGCTTTGTTTGGATAGGCAGTCAAAATGGCCTATATAAGTTTGATGGCATCAATTTTGACCTTTACAGTATTCATACCGAAAGTCAGTCCATACATCAAATTCATTCCCATCGAGATCAGTTGTTTTTTGTGAATGATAAAGGACTCTATGAGGTTAAAGATATGACCAATCAACCTGAATTGAGTGTATTGCTGGAAGGCTCTATTAAAGCAAGCGATACATTGCCCTTTTATCCCAATGATTTTATCCTGGCAGCGGATCAAACGGTTTGGTTGAGTCAATCCAATCACAGTATTGGGAAATGGCAAGATGGAGTTTTCAAAACGTATCATTTTTCTACTTCATCAAAGGCTCAAAAAATATCTATCCAAGAAGATGATAAAGGAAATATTTGGGTATTAAGCCCGCTCGATGGATTGTTCCTATTTGATGATTCCAACGATTCATTTAGTAAGAAGTTGGACATAAAAAACGGCAATGCTTTATTGCTACATAGAGATCTCCTTGTCATAGGTAATAAGGACTTAATTTTTTACAAAAAAAGTAAGGAAAGGCTAAAACGCATCAAAACCATTCCATTGGAAAACGATCTGGTGACCGCTATTTACCCGGATCAAAATGGTCAATACTATGTTGGTACTACAAATGGCAATCTATTTAAAGTCAAAGACCCCAACAGTTCGCCTCAAATTATCTATGGGGCCAATGAAGCACATAGGGTAGAAAAACTGGATTTTGGCCACATCAATGAAATTTACATCACCACAGATAGCATCAACAATAACAATAAGCTTTGGGTAAGCTCAAAAACAGGCTTGTGGCACCTTCAACAGCGCTTTTTTAAAACGGTTGACAAGCTACCCATGAATAATCCGATTGGAATTTCACTCAATGATAAGGGAAATGCATGGATACCAATCAACTATTTATTTGAAATATCTCCACAGCCTGAAGGTTTTATAGCTAGACCCATTCTGGATAACTTGCAGGTGAACATGGTTGCCAACGACAACAAAGAAACACTCTGGGTTACGGTAAGTACACCTAAAGTAGAGTTGCTCAAATTCGTGAATAAAAAAATCGTAGAACGCTATGACTTTCACGAGCGTGGTGAGTCGATTTTTTACCTATATCCGGATAGCAAGGGCAACCTTTGGTTTAATCAGGCACCGATAGACAAACCCATTCTTGGGATTGCACAAATTGACGATAAGGGAGCGGTGAAGTTCTATGACGATACAAAAGGATTTTCCAGTCGAGTGTTGGCGCTAAAAGAAAGCAGCAGAGGTGAAATTTATGCAGTTGGCATAGGAGAAAAAAGTTATTTATACCGCTATGATCACAAAGAAGATCGCTTTATTAATCTTAGTCCTGAATTGCCTTTTACGCCCATACTCAACTTTGAAGCTCATGACTTGACCATAGATGATAGAGGAATAGTTTGGTTGGCTACTACCGACGGCTTGCTTCGGTATGATGGAGAAAAAATTGCTTTGGTACAAAATGATGTATTGGGGCAGGAAGAAGTAAGAGGTGTTACCCATTACTCCAACAATAATATTTGGGTGGCAACTGCTACGAAAGGATTGGTTTTTCATCAAAAAAATACTTCCACCGTCTTAGGTGAATCGGAAGGACTACCAGCAGTCATAAGTGCTTACAGGTGCATTGCTACTGACAGCGAAGGGCATCTTTGGGCCGGAACTGCTGAAGGCTTGGTTTACTCCAGAATGTCGGCAGCCAATTTACCTTATTCTCATCCACCAAAGATCAGAAAGGTCCTCGTCAATAGAAATGAAGCGCCGGAAAGATGGAGTGATGCTATTAAAGTAAAGAAGCAACAACAATTGGAGTTGGAGTTTACTAATTTGTCCTATCCGGCTAAGAATGTACAATATCAGTATAGGTTACTTCCCAAAGAAGACAAAGAAATACTATTAGAAGAGCAGCTTTGGCAAAACAATGGCAACAGCAATAAACTCCAATTAAAGAAAGTTGAAGTGGGCGACTATTTATTGGAAGTTCGAGCAAGGCAACCAGGAGGCTACCAATGGAGCAAAGCTTTAATAGTTCAAGTAAACATTTATACCCCTTGGTATGCACAAAGCTGGCTATTGTATACTTTGGGTTTCTTGGGATTCGTATTCATTACTTTCTACTTCAGAGTATATGCGACACGTCGGTTTAAGAGACTACAGAACATATTGAAGTATTCCGGAGAGAAATTGGCTAAGAAAGAAGCCCAACTCAATCAAAAAATCAAGGAATTGGAAGAGCAAGAAGAAGAATTGGTGCATGTTACCTCAAATATTCAAACCCTTGAGCTCTTTATCAAAGGAATGCCAAAGCAATCTTCCTGGGACGATATCATTGCTGGTATGGGGAAAGCAGTAGCACAAACTGCTGATATCAATGCCTTTGAAATTGCCTTTAAGGAGAATAGTGAAATTGTACACAAAGGCTATTCTGACCAGGAACGAAGTGGATATACCTTTAGAGCCAAACCCTTTGATACAAAGACAAGCTTAACTTGCTGGGCGATGGAAAACAAGAAAGAAGTTTTAATCAACGATTTCAGTAAGGAACATACCCTTTATATAGATGAAAAAGACGCCTATAGATACGATTCTTTGCTCTTTATTCCCTTCTCATTGGAAAATAATCAACCGGTAGTTCTGTGCGCCTACAGTACGCATAAGCACCATTTTGACAACAATGATCTGGTGATGTTTAGGATACTGGCTAAGTTTATTTTCTTCTCCATTCACCAGGAAATCTCAAAATAAGTAGATCGATGAAATACTTGCACCTATTCATATTGCTATTCTTTTTGGGAACTCAGTCATACACTTGTGCCCAAAGGGATACCCTTACGATCGGAATATACCAAAACCCACCCTTTGTAATACAAACAGGAGACAATGAGTTAGAAGGCTTGAGTATAGATTTGTGGGAGAATATTGCTACTGCTTCCGATATTCATTTTAGGTACGAACTGCATTCTGATTTCATTAGCATTTTAAAAAAGTTGGAATACAGAGAAATCGATCTTACTATAAATCCGATGGATGTGAATGCGTTGCGAGCAGAAAAGTTTGATATTACCCAACCTTTTGCGGTATCAAGTATTGGTGTAGCCATTCCCTACTTGAATCGATCTACTTTTGCGGTCTTTGTTAGTAACATCTTCTCTTTAGCCTTTTTAGAAATCATTCTATTACTCATATTTGTCATCTTTATATTTGGCTTTTTGCTGTGGCTGGCCGAACGAAAACACAATAAGTTTCAGTTTCGACCGGGCCTTTTAGGTCTGTTTGATGGCTTGTGGTGGTCGGCTGTTACTATGACGACAGTTGGCTATGGTGACAAAGCACCAAAGACCAATAAAGGTAAAGCAATTGCGATTATTTGGATGTTTACAGCGGTAATTATTATCTCTAGTTTTACCGCCGGAATTGCTTCTACACTAACTATTTCCAGCTTACAAACGGATATCAAAAATGCGGAAGACATTAGACTGGTTGAAAAAATCAGTACCGTTGGTGCCTCTAATGGTGAAGTCTATTTGAATCAGGAAAACATTCCGATCACACAAACCTATGCTTCACCTATATTAGCGTTAAGGGCAATCGCCAAAAAAGAGAATGATGTATTGCTTTATGATAAGACCATCTTGCAGTACTACATTAATAGGCTTTCTTTGGATGAGAAAGTAAAGTTATTGCCATTTACACTAAAAGAGAATTACCAGAGTTTTATGTTTCCAAAGGATCATCCTTATTTTGATCGCATCAATGTTGGCTTGGTTCAGGAAATACAAAAAGAACAATGGTTGGATTTACAGCGGAAATATGATGTGAAGGGTCAATGATGTAAGGAACCAAATAAATGTCTAACTTTTATTCATGACACACCTGATTGGCTTTATTTTCGTAGCAGGAGTTTTATTGTGCGGGTTTATTATTTTTAGTCTGATAAGAACTAAAAAAATGAGCTTCCACAAAGAATCCTGATTGTCTTTTGGACTTTTATGATGGCGGTTTTCCTTCACTTTTATGGCAGCTTGAATCGTTTAGAGTTGTTATCATGGGGAACTTATCCTTTTATCAATATTGCTCAAATGTTGCTCCCGGTATTGATTTTTTTGTATGTAAAATCAATATTCTATCATGAAGATTCATTTGTAAAAAAGAACATTGGCCATTTGATTCCCATTTTCATTTTCTTCCTTTTTTATACCCTTCCAAATCTGATTACACATTTTGTAGATGTACCTGCATTAGATTATGCAAGGCGCATAGATCAAAGATTTATAACCATTTTTAAAGATTCATTTGGGCTATTTTATTTCATCTTTTCTTTAAGATTGTTTCGCAAGGCGCAAGAAGAACTGAAACACCTGTATTCCAATTTTAAGCAGAGTGATTTTTTATGGCTCAATACTTTTTTACTCACCTTTTTTGGCGTGTTTGTTATTGATTTCATTTTCTCATTAAGTGAGTTTTTGTTTCAATACAATGTAGTTTGGGATGGTTATATAACCGTCATTTTAATTCTCATATCGATGTTTTATTTAGCCTATTACGGCATTCAACAGATCTCCATCTTTATTCCTGAGTTTTTGGTACAAAACCAAGATCAAATATCAAATACCAGCAAGCAGTTTTTAGAAATAGACGAGAAACTGAAAGAAGTATTGGCTGCCGAGAAACCTTATCTAATTCCCAATTTAACTTTGAAAGATTTAGCAGAAAAAGTAGATACTTCTGAAAAGGTATTATCTCATTTTTTAAATAACTTTCTTAATGTTTCTTTTTATGATCTGATCAACTCCTATCGTGTGAATGAAGCGAAAGCGTATTTGAAGTCTAGTGATGAAGTAGCAAAATATTCCATTTCAGGAATTGGTACCTTGTGTGGATTTAGTTCTAAAAGTAGTTTTTATCGAGTTTTTAAAAAAGAAACCGGATTTACACCTCTCGGTTATAAGAAACAATACGAAAAATAGTCTCAATTCTTCGGATGGGAGTGGTTGGACTCGTGGATTGTTCCTCACAACAAGTTCAATTCGGCATATTAGCCCAAAAATCCGACTTATGAATTTTACTTTCAATTTTACAAAAGGAACTTTCGTTTTCTTATTCTTTTGTATCAGCTGTCAATTTGGGTTTACACAAACAAAAGATGCGACTTTTTATGGCGATCTACTCAAGGAATATGAAATCCCCGGACTTGCTATCGCAATTATCAAAGATGGGGAAGTAAATAGCTTGAGTCATCATGGCGTGAAATCAAATGATACTCAGAAAGCAGTTGAACACAATACTATTTTTGGTGCTGCTTCTCTTAGCAAACCTGTCTTTGCATATGCAGTTATGAAACTGGTGAAACAAGGAAAAATAGATTTAGACAAGCCAGTGTATTTGTATTTGAAAAATAGAGAGCTGGAATATGATAAAAGATATAAGACAATCACTACTCGGATGCTTTTGAGTCATTCCGGTGGTCTACCCAATTGGAGAAAAGACGATCTTCGCTTAGTACATGATCCGGGATCAAATTTTCAATATTCTGGGGAAGGTTATGTCTATTTGTCAAAAGTGATCGAGCATATTTTGCAAAAGCCGATCAATCAGGTGATGCGGGAATTAGTATTTCAACCTTTGGGAATGAATAATTCAAGTTTCATTTGGGAAGATCGTTTTCAAGTAAACTTTGCTTCCCCTCATGATTACACCGGAACTCCTAAACCCAATTGGAGACCTGAAGATCCTGTCATTGCCTCTTCTTTACAAACAACAGCGGCAGATTACGCCAAATTTATGATTGCAGTTCTTAAAGGTGAGGACTTATCTAAAAGTGCTCAGTCAGATATAGGAAAACCGCAGATCAAGATAGATGATTCATTAGCTTGGGGATTAGGTTGGGGGATAAGAAAGGCAGAGAAAAATGAATATTTGTGGCAATGGGGAGACAATGGGACTTATAAAGCTTTTGCAATGATGTATCCTGATCGAGAGGAAGGCATGGTATTTTTCGTAAACAGTTACAAAGGACTCCGTATGCTACCAAAAATAATAAATCATGTTTTTGAGGATATGATTCCCCAATTTTCTATGCTGGAAAGAAGCATGCAAACTCGTGCTGATGAAAAATTGATGCTTGGGATTATTAAAAATGGATATGAGCGTGCAATTCGCCCCTTTCTACTTTCTTCAACAACCAATATTGATCCCAACCTCATCAGTGAGAACCAAGCCAGTTATGTTGCCATGCAGTTAAAATGGCGGAAAAGATATGAGGATGAAAGAAAACTATTAAAACTTATTGCCGAATCTTTTCCCAAATCATTCATGGCCCAAAAAAGCTATGCTCAATATTGCATAAAACATGCCTATCAGGAGGAAGGGATTCAATATTATAAAAAAGCGCAAGCCATACTACCAAAAAACAAACAAATCACTAATACGCTCCGTCTATTGACGGCTGAAGAGCTTACAGGCAATGTCACGTTTGTTTATTCCGATTATTTATGGGCTTCTTCTGTTTCTGTTGCAGGAAGTTTCAATGAATGGAGTTCGTCCAGTATGCCAATGCTTAAAAAGAATGGCGTATGGACCACTACCATACAACTAGAACCGGGCACTTATTCCTACTATTTTGTAGTAGATGGTTATCCCATGCTAGATCCCAATTGTGAGGAGGTGAAAAAAGAAGACTGGCTGATCTTCTCTGTATTGAAAGTAGAGTAAGAAAAGTCAAGATGTAAGAGGGCGTCTTACGGCTCGTTTCTTCCTACGAACAAGCTATTCTGAGGCGCCCAAGAAAGTTTTGTTTGAGTCCGGTTTACCCTAAAAAGCAAAGCTTTTTAGGGTAAACCGGACTCAAACAACATATCATTTGCTGGCGAATCCTTAGGATGAGACAGCTCCTTATTAAGATTAATCTTTAAATTAAAAAAGAATGAAAAACATCATTTTCTGCCTTACCATCCTATTGGTTTTAACTCAATGTACCCAAGCATCCAAAGAAAATGAGAATCTTGTGCAAGAAAGAGTTGTTAGGTTGGAAAACCACATTCAACCTAATCTTCAAATACACAAGGATAGCATACAAGACATTCAATACTTCAATATTGAAAACCGGATGAAAGAGCTGGAGGTACCAGGGTTGAGTGTTGCAGTAATCAATAATGGAGTGGTCGAATGGGCCAAAGGATATGGAATGGCTGATATTGCTGAAAACCGTAAGGTAACCTCTGAAACCTTATTTCAGGCTGGGTCCATTAGCAAACCGGTAGCAGCAACAAGAGCCCTTCAATTGTATGAAAACGGTACCATCGACTTAGATAAAAATGTTAATGATTACCTGACAAGCTGGAAGCTACCTGATAATACATTTACAGTAGAAGAAAAAGTGACGACTAGGAGAATACTGGACCATTCAGCCGGGTTGACCGTATGGGGTTTTCCAGGTTATAAAAAATGGAAAAAAATACCAAGTATACCTGAAGTCTTAGATGGAAAAGGCAATACAGACTCTGTTCGCGTATATAAAAAGCCCGGAGAAAGTTGGATGTATTCGGGAGGTGGATATACCATTATGCAGCAAATGATATGCGATATGGAGCAAAAGTCATTCCCACAAATTATGCAGGAAAACGTATTGAACCCATTGGGAATGACAACATCTACTTACGTGAATCCACTTCCTGAAAAATACCATGATATGGCTGCCACAGGGTATGATTTTGATGGAACAGAAGTGGATGGCAAATGGAACATTTATCCTGAAATGGCCGCTGCCGGCCTCTGGTCAACTCCCACACAACTTGCTATTTGGGGCAATGAAATTCTTCAAATTTATAATTCCCAAGAAGATGGAATTTTAAAAGCAAAAACAGTCAATGAAATGCTCACAATCAGTACAGGAGATTATGGCTTAGGGGTTGTAACAGATGAATTGGTGGTCGGGCATAATGGTGCTGATGCAGGATTTAGAGCAAAATGGGCGAGTTGGAAAAAGGAAGGCATCACCATTGTTATGATGACCAATTACAATAATAACAGTATTTTTAGAGAAGTTCTGTTGAGTATTGTTCAAGAGTACAATTTACCAGGCATTTACCCGAAAACAAGAATTATTAGAGAGCAGTCTAAAGAAGACTTAAAGCGATTTGTAGGAAAATATGATTTTATGGATAGAGGAATAGCTAAACTTATTGTCAATAACAATGAGCTGGAATTTTCAGCTGGACCATTTTCGGAAAAAATTTATTTACTGCCAGAAAATGATACCACTTTTTTCAATAAAAACAGTGGAACTTATTACTATTTTCAATTGAAGAATGGGGAACCGATTGGTGTGAAATATGCAAGCTATGAAGGGGAAAAGATAGATTAATTTATCTACTGTATCAGCAAAACGAATAAAATGGAATTCAAAAGCTTCCTAAATAATCATTGGGATATTTTTCTTAGACATCTGTGTCAATTTCATCCTCTGGAATTTGAGTTTTTGCGTGAATATGAATACGAATTAGATTGGAGGTTCATTAGTAAAAACAAAAGAATTGAATGGAACCTCAGTATTTTGGAAGCCTTTGAAGATCGTTTTTTATGGCACGAATTAGCTTGGAATGAAAGTATTATCTGGGAGACGAAACTCATAGAACGATTTGAAAAAAGATTGGACTGGTACTATTTAGGGAGAAACACAAACTTGCCTTTGTCTAGTAGTTTTATTAATGCACACAGAAAAAATATTTTAATAAGTGAGAATAACAAATTCTTGACCAAAGAATTGATAAAACAATATGGAAAAGACCTAATACCTGCATTTACACCAGTCAAATTTGAATTGACAGATGATCAAATTAATAAATTAGAAGATATTATAGCTTCTGGAAAAGACTTAAGAAGCCAGGCATATACAAACTTATATGAAGAATTTATCTTCCCAAACATCAATAATCAAAGCATATCTGAAATCTTTGAAGAGAAATTTGATTTCTCTCAACGTTACTTCAGAATGCGACCTCTTCAGAATGATATATATGGACTCACACCAGAGTTTATGATAAAAGGGAAGAACCCATTCGAGCAATTCCGAGAAGGACTTGGTTTGTTTGAATTAGATGAAAATTTAAAACTCAAAAATGGTTCTTTGCAGGAAGGGCCACCAAGATTGTACGAAGTACTTAGGTTTTCTGGTTTGTCATTCTATCCCATCTTATTGGTTAGTGAAA
>JBCBCD010000074.1:0-13616 GCA_038530915.1 Bacteroidota bacterium | reverse complement strand
CTTCTACAATAGAGTCCCATTCTTTGGGATCCGTTTGTGTAATGATTTCATCCAACTTGGTAAAAATCCTCCCATCTTTAGAAGTTTCAAATACTACTTTGGTAGGCATAAATATCCAAGAATTGACATCTTGAATAAATGAAATTTTAATAGAAGAAAGTGCTGTCGGCGAACCTAAATCTACGACTGCATCAAGATCTACTCCATAGTACCCTTGCCATTCTCCTGTCCTGAAATCAGGTTCACCAAGGATGTAATCGATTAATGCGTTATCCCCACCAGCTGCATAATAAGAAGCATAAGCGTCTTTTATATTAATACTCCTATTTTGTGGCAATTTTAAAAAGGTAGCTTCTATCTGACGACTAGCTCCCAGCTCTTTATTCCAGGCAACTGCTTTAATGCTTAGTGAATTATCAATTTCTATAGGACCGTCATACAATTGGGTAGTTCCTTCCATTTCTCCCTCCTCTGTAATGGCAATATCACTCCCATCAGTTGTAAAGAAGATCTTTGCATTTTCCATGATATTATTCATCACTACCGTATCCTTCACATAGAACGATCGATTGCCTTTTACAAGCCCAGGCACAGGCATAATTAGGTTTTCATCAATCTGAGTTACAGGTTCATTTTCTTTTCCTATACCCCAACTTTCATTGGGTTGGGGTCCTAAAACAAACTCTAATTCACCTCCTTTCATCAATGCATCATGAGTAATATAACTCTTGGTGTAAACCTTGCCATTCAATCGAACAGATTGGATATAAATGTTCTTATCAGAGCGATTACTAGCTTTAACCTTAAATGATTTGCCATTTTCTAAATATACATTTGCTTCATCAAATAAAGGGCTTGTCAAACAATAATCTTTATTTCCAGGTGCCATGGGATAAATGCCCATGCTACTTAAAACGTACCATGCTGACATTTGCCCACAATCTTCATTGCCTGATAATCCCTCTGGTGCATTGAAGTATAAACTCGTTAAAATCTGGTTGACTTTTTCCTGTGTTTTCCATGGCTTCCCCAAATAGTTATACAAATAAGCCATGTGGTGACTTGGCTCATTTCCATGGGCATATTGTCCAATTAGACCAGAGATGTCTTTAAGATCCCTTCCATACGTTTCTGTGCTCAAAGAAAACATTTCATCCAGTTTTTGCTCCAAGACTGCTCTTCCGCCATATAAATCAGCCATACCACTGATATCTTGAGGCACCATAAAACTGTATTGCCATGCATTAGCTTCTGTATAGTTGAAGTTTACTTCTTCGGGCGTAAAAGGGAACCACCAACGGTTGTTGTTTTTTCCGCGCATGAGTTTTGTTTCCGGATCCATTACATTTTTGTAGGACTGAGCACGGCCGATGAAATCTGTATATACTTCATCTTGTTTCATTGCTTTGGCCATCTGTGCAATGGTCCAGTCATCATAGGCATATTCCAATGTTTTTGAAACCGATTCATGTTCTTTTTCCGCAGGAAGATATCCCAGTTCTCGATAATAAGGTTTGCCTCTATCATCTGCATCTGCAGCAGCTACCATAGCTTCTAAAGCTTTATCGGCATCATAGCCCGTAATGCCTTTCACGTACGCATCTGCTATAACAGGTACAGCGTGATAGCCTATCATACAGTAAGTATAATTACAAGCCAACTCCCACATGGGTAATTTTCCACCTTCTTCATATTGTGCCAAAAAAGTATTGATAAAATCATTGGTTCTTTCTTGTTCAATGATGGTGTACAAAGGGTGGGTTGCTCGATATGTATCCCACAAAGAAAAAACGGTGTACCTATCGTAGGCATCAGTTTGGCCTATTTGCATATCCATACCTCTATATCTACCATCCACATCCATAAAAACATTGGGTACAATACTGGTGTGATACAAAGCTGAATAAAAATTAACCATGTGATTAGTATCTGTATGTGACACCACTATTTTATTCAATTGATCATTCCATTTTTCCTTAGCCTGGCTACGTACCTCATCAAAATCGAAGTCTTTAACTTCCCCTTCCAGGTTTTTGCGTGCCCCCTCAATGTCTACTGGTGAAATACCTACTTTAACCACCAATGGTTCATCATGTGGCTCAAAATTTAAGGCGTAATTGCGTTGTCCATTTAAAGTATCTTCTTTGACCGTAGTAAAAGGTCTTGAAAATTGAGCGTAGAAGTAGACATGCTGTTCGCGAGCCCAGGCGTCTGAAATTCTAAATCCGGAAATAGTATGATCATTTTCAACTTTAAAACCTGTATCCAGGAACATATCTCTATGATCCAAATCCAAGATTACATTAGCCATCTCTGAAGTGGGGAAAGTGTAACGATGTACACCAACTCTTTCTGTAGCAGTAAGCTCCACTTGAATGTTATATTTTTCCAGTTGCATAGCATAATACCCAGGTTCGGCCGTTTCTTTTTCTTTCAAAAAAGGAGAAGAATATCCC
Source organism: Bacteroidota bacterium (assembly GCA_038530915.1). Classification (GTDB taxonomy): domain Bacteria; phylum Bacteroidota; class Bacteroidia; order Chitinophagales; family Saprospiraceae; genus JANQPA01. The sequence goes on along the minus strand of JBCBCD010000074.1, from coordinate 11,160 downwards.
TCTTTGCCATCATACCCATTATTGAAGATGATATTTCCGGTAGTCGGCATTAATAAGATGTCGCCATAGTCTGAAACTCCGGTGCCGCTTAGGTGTGTGTGGCTAAAACCGTAAACAATTGAGTCGGTATAATGATAACCTGAGCATCCATCCCAACCTTCCAAACGGGTATCAGGACTCAGCTGTACCATCCCAAAAGGGACAGTAGCTCCCGGATAGGTGTGTCCATGACCACCAGTACCAATAAATGGATTCACAAACTGGGTTAGATCTACATTAGTTTTTTCTACGAGTTCCTGATTGGTGTTTTGGCAAGAAAAAAGGAAGAATATTGCGAAGCAATAGAAGAGCGTTTGTTTCATACTTAATTTGGTTATTTGAAAATCGACAGGGCCATGGCCCTGTCGATTTTCTATTATTACCTGCTAACTTAAACACTTTCTTTGAGGAAGAAGGTAAACCGCTCTAATAATTCTTGATGAACAGCGACAGAAATGTGTCCAATAATACCCGGGATCTTATTTTTAGAAACAGTAGTGACAAAGCCCAAACGAATCAATGAATCTGATTTGAGGCCTGTCGCTTCAAATCCTCGATCCGATTGTCGGATCACGTAATCAAAACCTACTACTTCTTGATGGATTTGTGAAGAAATGCCACAAACCAAGCAATCATCGAAGGGAGGCACCAGCGTTAATACTAAAGCTGGCCGTCTTTTTTTTCGACCATCACGCTGAGGCATCTCGATTAAAACAATATCACCTGGGATCATAATCAGGATTTATTTCTTTCAAATCAGATAAATCATAATCAGGTACGTCCTCCCCATAAGCATTAGAGAATGAAGACCAATTCAAGGTATCTTGCCATTCCAATTCTTCCCCATCTAAATTGTGGTATTCATTTTTGAAACGACTCAAACTTATATTGGCCAATTGGGCGGCCTCATCCATTTTCAAGATTCCTTCTGATGCCAACCTAAATACCAATTGATTGAACCTATTGGATTGCTCATCACCAGCAAAACTGCCCATCCCCTCTTCTGTTCTGTTTCTGGATATATACCGGGAAAAGCTTTTATAAACCCCATCATCTATGATCCCCAGATCAAAGGCTCTTCGCATTAAAGCTTGAATAGAAATTCCATATTCTTCTTTTATGGAGATGAGCTCTCCCATTGAAGGAATGCTCTTTCTCTTCTCACCCATTAGTTCAAAAAGAGAAGATTTAGGTAGTAACATAGAGGCAGCAAAACGGTTGCACAGTTCTTCTTTAGGAGCATCATCTGCTATATCCATCATGAGGTGCCCCAATTCGTGCAAAGCAGTAAATCTTTTTCGCTCTACAGTAAAAGATCGATTCAATACGACTACTGGATATTGTTGCACCATAGTGGATAAGCCATCAAATGAGCTGGAAGCTTCAAATTCTAATACTTTAACCTCTTTTTCCTCCAACATCTCTATCACATTGGGAATGGGGTTGGTGCCCAATTTCCAATGGCTTTGTACACTTTGCACAGCTGATTCTACATCAGCGGCATTGTTTATTTTCTGAGCTTCAATTGGATTATCAAACTTACTATCTATTCCCAACAACTCCTCGACCTCTATGTATCGTTCTAAAACATCTCTTGTATTTTCAACGATCACTCCGATCTGTCTCCGTGGCAAAGATGTCTTCTTTCTAAACTCTACATTTTCTATCTTTACTCGCACCGGGCGATTAAAATAAGCCACACTTACATTTAGCACTTCTGCTAATGAAACTAATACAGGAGCAGAAGGAATCATTACTCCATCTTCATACTTTTTAATCGCATTATAAGAGACCAGCCCTCCGAGTTGATCCGACAATTGCCTCATCGAATACCCGGCTCTTATCCTGGCACTCTTTAATCTCTTTGACAACATGATTCAATTCTTAATTTACTACTTTCCTTGGTTGACAAAATTATTCAATATTTACAACAATGTCAACCCAAAAAAGATTCAATTCTTTTTATTTTCTTTCCTAACTATTGCTTAGAAATCGGGAGGAAGTGTAATTTACTAACAAGCATTATTTAGAATAAAAACTCATCAACCTGTAATCAGTAAAATTTATAACTACAAATGCAACATTACTCAGAATAAAACACCAAAAACTAACAACTAAAAACCAACAACTATTCCAATTCCTTTTCCTTTTTAGCTCTTTTTTGGTATTAAATAAATATTAAAATTAGTCTTCGTTCCTTGAAAAATTCGAAATCTAAGTCTACATTGCCTTTCAATAATGCAAACCACAGAGACACATATTATCTTTTCTGACTTTTCACGTCGCTGTCGTCGATTCAACCGACGCCCCTTGGGGGCTATTATTTTATCCTAAAAGGATAGATGCTTAAATAGTATCTATCAGCCAAGTTTAAGTGTGTAAAATTATTGTTTCATATCTACACACGCCGTTTCAATTTTTTTTTAACCTATATCATCCATTTTCTATCATAGATAGATCAATCGAATACAATGGAAATACGCATTATTCAAGCTACTTCAGCACATCTTCCATATGCGGAAGCCATATGTGCTCAATACACTGAATCTGCTAAATCACGGGGAACTGGTATAGCAGAGCGAGAGCCTGACTATATCCGAGAAAAGATCAGTGAAGGCAAAGCAGTCATTGCGCTACATGAAGAACAACTTGCAGGTTTTTGTTATGTAGAGAGTTGGAGCCACGGAAAATATGTAGCTAATTCAGGTTTGATTGTAGTACCAGCTTTTAGAAAACAGGGACTTGCAAAACGCATCAAAAAGAGCATATTTGAACTCTCAAGGGAGCGTTTTCCCAACGCCAAAATCTTCGGCATAACGACTAGCTTGGCTGTTATGAAAATCAATTCTTCTTTGGGTTACCATCCAGTTACTTTCTCCGAACTTACACAAGATGAAGCTTTCTGGAAAGGTTGTGAGAGCTGTCCCAATCATGATATACTCGAACGCAACGAGCATAAAATGTGTTTGTGTACAGCTATGCTGGCACCTTCCAAAGAAGAAAGCATGAAGTATGATATTTCAAACATGATCGCCAATAACGATTCCTAACCTTTTGATTTTAAACAAGCAAAATGAAAAACAACAAAGTAGTTTTAGCATATAGTGGAGGTTTAGATACCTCATTCTGCATTAAATACTTGACGTCAGAAAAAAATCTTGATGTACATGCGCTTACGGTAGATACTGGTGGCTTTAGCGCTGAAGAGTTGAAGGAAATGGAAGAACGTGCTTTTCAATTGGGTGCCTCTTCCTTTAAAGCAGTAGATGCAGTGCCCACTTATTATGAAAAGTGCATCAAATACCTGGTTTATGGAAATGTATTGCGAGGACAAACCTATCCTCTTTCTGTAAGTGCAGAGCGTGTATTTCAAGCTTTAGAAGTAGCAAAATATGCCAATCAAATAGATGCATTTGCTGTTGCCCATGGCAGTACCGGAGCAGGTAATGATCAGGTTCGTTTTGACCTTGCTTTCAATGTATTGGGTAGTGAACTTACAATCATCAGTCCAATCAGAGATTTGAAATTATCGCGTCAAGAGGAAATTGACTATTTAAACAAGCACGGCATTAGTTGGAGTAAAACAAAAGGAAAATATTCCATTAATCAGGGAATTTGGGGTACAAGTGTTGGTGGAGCCGAAACCCTTACCTCTCATCAAGCATTGCCTTCATCAGCTTATCCGTCTCAACTGCGAGAGGAAACACCTCAGGAAATTACCCTTCAATTTAAAGCCGGAGAATTGATAGGTATCAACAATGAAAATTTTGCCCATCCCATTGATGCCATACAAAAACTGAATGAACTGGCTTCATCTTATGCTATAGGCAGAGACATCCATGTCGGAGATACCATCATCGGTATCAAAGGTAGAGTAGGCTTTGAGGCAGCTGCTCCTTTGATCATCATCAAAGCCCATCATTTATTGGAAAAGCATGTATTATCAAAATGGCAGCAATACTGGAAAGGCCAATTATCGGAATGGTATGGCATGCTACTGCATGAAGGTCAGTACCTAGAGCCTGTAATGAGAAATATTGAAAGTTTTCTACAAGATACACAGCACACCGTAACAGGCAGCGTTCACGTAAAGCTACATCCTTACCGCTTTGAACTTCAAGGCATTGAATCAGACTTTGACCTAATGAGCGCTAAGTTTGGACAATATGGAGAAATGAACAATGCATGGACCGGTGAAGATGTAAAAGGCTTTACTAAAATTTTAAGTGTAGCTCACAACATCCATCATTTTGTTAACCCTGAAAAATCTGAATCATGATCAAAGTTGGAATCATCGGTGGAGGTGGATACACAGCCGGGGAACTTTTAAGAATTCTAATCAACCATCCAAAAGCAGAGATCAGTTTTGTTAACAGTAAAAGTCAAGCTGGTAAACTCATTTCGGAAGTTCATCAAGATTTAATAGGTGAAACCTGGTTGAAGTTCACTGAAAGCTTTCACACACAAGTGGATGTTCTTTTCCTTTGCCAAGGTCATGGTCAGTCAAAGCAAATCTTGAAAGAAAATGAGATTCCTGATTCTGTAAGTATTATTGACTTAAGTCGAGATTTCCGTTTGGAAGAATCATTCGTTTACGGCCTCCCGGAATTGAATAAAGAGCGCATCAAAAAGAGCAAAAGAATAGCCAACTGTGGCTGCTTTGCTACAGCGATTCAACTGGGCTTACTTCCAATGGCTTTTGCAAGATCTCTAGATTCAGAAGTGCATATCCATGCTATTACAGGTTCTACAGGCGCCGGGCAATCGCCCAAACCTACTACTCATTTTAGCTGGAGAAACAATAACCTGTCTATTTATAAGCCATTCAAGCACCAACATTTGGATGAAATCAATCGCAGCTTGGTTCAGTTGCAACCCAACTTTGACCAAGCCATCAATTTCATTCCTGTACGTGGAGACTTCGCACGTGGCATTTTTGCCAGTATGTATTTCGATACAGAGTATACCGAACAGGAGCTTTTAGAATTGTACAGCACTTATTATGCTGAAGAACCTTTTGTACTAATCACTGAACAAAATCCAAGTCTCAAGCAGGTTGTAAATACCAATAAGTGTGTATTGCATATTGAGAAGCATAGAAATAAAGCTCTTATCATTAGCCTGATAGACAACTTAGTCAAAGGTGCATCAGGACAAGCCGTTCAAAATATGAATTTGAGTTTCGGTTTCAAGGAAACACTAGGGCTAAGTCTTAAAGCAATGGCTTTTTAAAAAAAAAAAATTAAAGATGAAACTATTTGACGTATATCCCAGATATGAAGTAGAACCGGTAAAAGCCAGTGGTTCGACTGTTTGGGATAAAAACGGAAAAACATATTTAGATTTTTATGGGGGTCATGCAGTCATTTCCATTGGTCATGCACATCCTCATTTTGTATCCACCATCCATCAACAATTAGAGAAGCTCCCTTTTTATTCTAATGCTGTTCCTAATGCCATGCAAGATGAACTAGCTGAAAAATTAGGTGAGATTTCTAATTGCAAAGATTATGAGCTTTTTCTATGCAATTCCGGCGCGGAAGCCAATGAAAACGCTCTAAAAGTAGCTTCTTTTTATAATAGCAGAAAAAAAGTCATTGCCTTCAAAAAAGGATTTCATGGCAGGACCTCTGCGGCAGTCAATACCACTGACAACCTTTCCATACAAGCTCCTTTAAATCAAGGCTTTGAAGTAGAAAGGCACAGTTGGGACAAGCCTGAACTGGTGCTGGAAAGTTTGGCCAAAGGAGATGTTTGTGCCGTTATTATTGAAGCGGTACAAGGAATTGGCGGCATACACATAGCACCAGATGAATTCCTCAATCAACTTTCAAAAGCTTGTTTTGCTTCAGATACCGTACTTATTCTCGATGAAGTTCAGGCCGGATATGGAAGGACAGGTGAGTTTTTTGCTTTCCAACATTCTAAAATCAAACCTGACCTTATCAGTATTGCTAAAGGAATGGGCAATGGTTTTCCCATTGGTGGTGTATTAATCAGTAATCGATTTGAAAGTCGCTATGGTTTGTTGGGTTCTACTTTTGGCGGGGCCCATTTGGCATGTGCTGCCGGAATAGCAGTTCTGGATGTTATCCATAATGAAAATCTGATTGCCTTATCTGCTACCAATGGCCAACTCTTAATCAATGCACTGAATGAAATTGAAGGAATAAAAACAGTAAGGGGAAGAGGACTCATGATTGGAATAGAATTGCCTTTTGACTCAAAAGCCATTAGAAACGATCTTTTGTACAATGAACAGGTCTTCACAGGCTCTTCTTCTGATAAGAATGTATTGAGACTATTGCCTCCATTAACTGTAAGCATTGAAGAAATAGATCAATTTTTAAATTCATTCAAAAAGGTATTTACCAAACACTTAGAAGCACAAGCTATATGATGCATTTCACAAAATTGGCCGATGTAGACGATCCTGCTAGCTTATTGCAGAAGGCTATGGAGTTTAAAAAAGCCCCTCTATCACAAAGTCAACTGGGGCAAGGGAAAACACTTATTCTCGTTTTTTTCAATCCAAGTCTTCGTACTCGCATAAGTACAGAAAAAGCGGCCATCAACTTAGGACTTTCTTGTATTGTCTACAATGCCTCTCAGGGTTGGAAGCTAGAGTTTGAAGAGAATATGGTGATGAATACGGATAGGGCGGAGCACATCAAAGAAGCAGCTGCAGTCATCAGTCAGTATGCAGATATTATTGGTATTAGGACCTTTCCTTCTTTGACAGACCAAGAAAAAGACTATAGTGACTTTGTGCTCAATCAATTCATTGAGCACACTTCTGTTCCAATCGTTAGCTTAGAATCTGCGATTAGGCACCCTTTACAATCCCTGGCCGATTGGTTGACGATAGAAGAGTTAAAGAAGGTAGAGCGCCCTAAAGTAGTATTGAGCTGGGCACCTCACCCTAAGAGTTTGCCTCAAGCTGTTGCCAACTCCTTTTCTGAATGGATGAACTTTGCAAATGTGGATTTAACCATCACTCATCCTGAAGGCTATGAGTTAGCAGACGAGTTTATCGGAAATGCGAAGATTGAATACGATCAACATAAAGCTTTTGAAGGTGCTGATTTTATTTATACCAAAAACTGGTCTTCCTACAAAGCGTATGGCCAGCAACTGCAAGTAAAGGACGATTGGGTCATCAATAGCAATAAGATGGCTAAAACCAATAACGCCTATTTTATGCATTGCTTGCCAGTAAGAAGAAATGTAGTTGTTACAGATCAGGTTATTGAGAGTCCAAACTCTGTAGTGATACAACAAGCGCAGAATAGATTATTTGCGGCACAGGCGGTGTTGAATAGTCTTTTGGTGTAGGGTGTAGGGTGTAGGGTGTAGGGTGTAGGGTGTAGGGTGTAGGGTGTAGGGTAAAATATGACACGTCCTGAAATAGGTTTACTCTCAAGCAAATTTTCTTGAAATCACAACAGATAAGTGTAAGCACTGTAATTACTGAATTTAATTTAGAAACTGCTCAACATTTAAGCATTGGAAAAATTACACATATTAAAAATAGGGGGAAAATTGCTTTCCAAGCCTTATTTGCTGGATGCCGTCCTTTCTGCTTTTATTAAAAAAGAAGGGGTGAAAATATTGGTTCATGGAGGAGGCAATAAAGCAAGCGAATTGCTTCAACAACTTGATATACAACCCAGGATGACTGCGGGAAGGCGCATAACGGATGCACCTACATTAGAAGTCGTCACCATGGTTTATGCCGGATTAATCAACAAGCAGCTAGTCAGTCAATTACAAGCCCTAGGATGTAATGCTATTGGTCTCAGTGGGGCTGATGGGAATGCTATTCAAGCACATAAGCGCCCCCCCTTTCCATTTGATTATGGATTTGCAGGAGATATAGATATCGTTAATTCAAAAATGATCATTTCCCTCTTAAATTCAGAGCTTTGTCCGGTCTTTTGTGCCATTACACATGACAAAGAAGGCCAACTATTGAACACGAATGCAGATACCATAGCATCAACATTAGCGGTGGCAATGGCTCCTTTCTTTGAGGTAGAATTAATATTTTGTCTTGAAAAAAATGGCGTCCTGGCTGATCCTGAAAATGATGCTACTGTAATTCCTGAATTGTCTGAAGCAAATTTTCAGAAATTAAAAGCAGAGGGCATTATTTATGATGGTATGATTCCAAAATTAGACAATGCATTTTCTGCGCTACACAAAGGGGTATCGAAAGTATGTATCTGTGGACCCGATTCACTCATTGAGGCAGGAGGAACCTGGCTACAAAATTAATTTTCATGAATCATTATTATCAAGAGGTTGTAAACCTTTTAAAAGATTTGATCCAAACACCCTCTTTTTCAAAAGATGAAGAGCAAACTGCCCATCACATCGAGACTTTTCTCAAAAAGTATGAAGTCAATACTTTCAAGCAAGGTTATAACATTTGGGCTGCCAACAAACACTTTTCTCCTGAAAAGATTACAATCTTACTTAATTCACATCACGATACCGTTAAACCCGTTGATGGCTGGACTTATGATCCATTCAAAGCTACTGTAGAAGACGATAAATTAATTGGTTTAGGCAGTAATGATGCAGGAGGACCTTTAGTGAGCCTAATGGCTACCTTCTTGCATTTTTATGCAGAAGAAGGTTTACCATTTAATTTGATATTTGCAGCTACTGCTGAAGAAGAAATCTCAGGCAAACATGGCATTGCTTCCATAATCGAACATTTGGGAAAAATAGACCTGGCAATTGTTGGTGAACCTACCAGTCTCAATATGGCGATTGCTGAAAAGGGTCTAATGGTCATTGATGGAATAGCAGAAGGCCAATCCGGACATGCAGCCAGAGAAGAAGGCATCAATGCACTTTACATTGCATTGGAAGATATCGACTGGATTAGAAAACATCGCTTTGAAAAAACTTCTGATTTGTTGGGGCCAGTAAAGATGTCGGTCACTCAAATAGAAGCGGGTTATCAACACAATGTGGTTCCCGATAAATGTACATTTGTTATTGATGTAAGGTCCAATGAATGTTATAGCAATGTTGAATTGCACCAAATTTTAGAAGAAAACTGCCAATCGACACTTACGGCGCGTTCATATCGCCTCAATTCTTCAGGAATTGATCCCAAACACGCTATTGTAAAAACCGGAATTGCAATGGGCATGAATACTTACGGAAGTCCTACTCTATCAGATCAAGCACTAATGCCGTTCCCATCCATCAAGTTGGGTTGTGGTGATTCTGCAAGATCACATACAGCAGATGAATACATTTTACTATCAGAAATTGAAGCAGGAATCAATACTTATATCCAATTATTGAAGCAAACAGATTGGAAGTTAAGTGATTAACGCATAAGAAAGTTTAACAAAAAAACCTTATAAACTCATACACACATAAACTCTTTATATGAAACTTTGGCAAAGAGATGCCCAACATGACCAGCTCGTCAATAATTTTACTACCGGGATGGATCAAATCCTTGACCTACAGCTGGCTCCATTCGACATTTTAGGTTCAATGGCACATGCCGAAATGCTCGCATCCATCAATATCCTTACTGAGGAGGAACGCAAGGTCTTAAAAAAACAGTTGAATGTCCTGTACGAACATGCCTTAGCTGGTAAGTTGACTATTGATGAAGGGGTTGAAGACATTCATTCACAGGTTGAATTTTTATTGACGGAGGCACTTGGAGATATTGGGAAAAAAATCCATAGCGGACGCTCCAGAAATGATCAGGTGCTTGTAGACCTTAGGATGTATTTTCGTCATGAAGTAAAAAATATTGTTGAATCAACTGTTGAGCTCTTTGAATTACTCGTCCTGCTCTCTGAGAAGTATAAAAAAGACCTAATGCCAGGCTATACGCATATGCAATTGGCCATGGTCTCATCATTTGGTCTATGGTTTGGTGCCTATTCCGAAAGCCTGATAGATGATGTACAATTAATGCAATCTGTTTACAAAAACATCAATAAAAATCCATTGGGATCCGCAGCTGGATATGGAAACTCCTTTCCTTTAGATCGTGCAATGACGACCCAGCTTTTAGGCTTTGATGATTTGAGTTATAATGTTGTGCATGCGCAAATGGGTAGAGGAAAAACAGAGCTACAGCTTAGCTTTGGCATGGCCTCACTTGCCCAGACCATTGGAAAGTTCAGCATGGATATATGCATGTACCTCAATCAAAATTTTGACTTCATTCAATTTCCGGATGAAATCACCACTGGTTCTAGTATTATGCCGCACAAAAAAAATCCTGACCTGTTCGAATTGACTCGTGCTCGTGCCAATCAACTGATGAGTTTACCTGCACAGATCAGTCAGGTAATTGGCAACCTCAGCGTGGGTTACCATAGGGATTTTCAATTGATCAAAGAGTTTATTTTACCAGCAATTGGCCATCTTAAAGATTGTCTTTATATACTAAAATATGCATTAGAGAAAATTCAAATAAAACCTGAATTGCTCAAAGCGGATAAATACAAATACCTCTACAGTGTAGAAGAAGTTAATAAAGAAGTGTTAGCAGGCTTGCCTTTTAGAGATGCGTATCACAAATTATCAACACAAATAAAAGATGAGACTTTTGATCCGGAAAGAACGGTGCATCATACCCATTTAGGCAGTATTGGTAACTTAAGTAATGATGCCATCCAAAATAAAATGACAGCTGTACTGGAAGGATTTAATTTTGAAGCTGTGGATGCAGCTTTAGAAAAGTTGGTAGCCTTATAAAAAAAGCTATCCATCTTCTTTATATTTCAATAATTCAATCAGATTAAAGTAAATACAAAGAAGACAGATAGCCTTAATCAATATTCGAAATTATTACACATCTTAGAATCATGCTGGATTCCAGCATCATTCATGGAAGATGGTGCCGAATAAAATCCATTCTTTAAAGAATGAATGTTATCTCGGCACTTCTTCCAGAACCTACAAAAACTTGCTTGATACCAAGCTGCAATGTGTTTTTAAAGAGAGCCTCTGCGTCAAAATCAATTACGAAATCAAAGATTTCTTTTAATTTTTCCTAACATTCTCTCTTACATTGCATCTTTTGTCAGGCATGTATATACTGAAAATCAGTTCTCCTGATATGCAATTGGT
>JBCBCD010000073.1:0-13712 GCA_038530915.1 Bacteroidota bacterium | reverse complement strand
GAGTTCACATTGGGTTAAAGTGTAGTCTTTATCATTTGACCTGCTCCATCATAATCGAGAATTTGTCCAGTTCCAATATTTCGGTATTCAGGAGATTTATGATGCAGTTTTTCAAGCAACTCCATAAAACGGCCTTCTTTAAAGTACTCATTAAGTTGATTGGTAGCTTCAGCAATTTCTGTTTTAATTTTAGCTTTGTCGATCTTAGTGTTTTGACCATTTGCTAAAAAACATAGAGCAAGAAAAAAGAAAAGTAATAATCCGAGAGATCTCATAATAAAAAGGATTTTGTTGATTTAAACTGTTATTTAGTAATTTACTAAATAGAAAATCAACTATCCACCTTCTTCCACCTTATTCATTGAAATTTAATACTCAATTAATATGTCTTACAAGCTGCTGCTCAATTTGCATATGCTAAGCGTGATTCCTTGTATCTTTTTAGGAGCTTATCTACTTCTGGCAAAAAAAGGAGGTTCAAATCATCGACTACTAGGTAAAATCTACCTCTTGCTGATGTTTTTCACGGCCTTTGTTACTTTATTTCTTCCGGCTATGGTAGGACCACAGTTTTTGGGACATTTTGGTTGGATACATAGTTTTAGTTTTCTGACCCTATATAGTGTACCGACAGCATATTATGCAGTTAGGAAAAAACAAATTAAACGGCATCAACGAATAATGGTTTTACTTTATGTAGGTGCTATACTTATTGCGGGTGGATTTACGCTGGCACCGGGACGTTATTTACATACTGTTTTCTTCGGCGGGTAAGTACGGTTTTAAATTTTCCCTAACTTCCTTACCTTAATAGAGTATTTATAAAACACGCTTACAGTATGAAAAAACCAATATTTTCGATTCTTATCATGACTTTTGCCATGATAACCACCCTGGCTCAGTCTCCTTTTCCGAATTTAACTACTCAATACACCGCTGATCAACGAATGTTGATGCGGTTTTATACTGTTCCGGGGGCGGAAGAAACAACTACTCGAATGTTGGCCTTGTGTCAAGAGTATATGGAACAATTGGAAAAAATTAATTACAAGCAATTGTCTTTGGATGAAAAAGTAGATTATCAACTGTTTTTAAGAAAATTGAGAGAAGACACCCGTTTTCAGGAAAAGAGAAAGAAGTCTGTCGAGACAGCTGCTTATTTGATCCCTTTTGCTGATAAAATGTATGAATTTGTAGTTTTGAAAAGAAGGGGAGATCAACCCGATGCAGTCGCTACCGCCAAGATGATGACAGATATTCAGCAGTCGATTTCAGATATGCAAAATACATTAAGTGAAGTGGAAAGCATTGATGCTGGAATAGCCAATGCAGCCAGAACACATTTGAGGCAATTGATGACGGCATTTAGAGATGCGCATCGATTTTATTACGATTATGATCCCGATTACACCTGGTGGTGCAAAAGACCTTATGAAGACCTGAATGAAGCAGTGAAAGCCTATGATCAATTTTTAGAAGGTAAGAAACTATTTAAAAGCGATCAAAAAAGAGATGAATCAGGCATAGTGGGTGTTCCGATTGGAGATGCAGAAATTAGACGCAGACTCAAGCTAGAATGGATTCCCTATACACCAGATGAACTGATACAAATAGCTGAGCAAGAATTTGCTTGGTGCGATAAAGAAATGCTTAAAGCTTCTGCTGCTTTAGGCTACGGTGATGATTGGCACAAAGCTTTAGAAGCGGTTAAAGAAATGTACGTAGAACCTGGCAAACAACCAGAAGTCATCCACCGCTTGTATAATGAATCCATCGATTTTATAAAAGAACGCGATTTATTGACCATCCCAGCACTGGCAGAAGAGGGATGGCGCATGTCTATGATGTCAGCAGAAAGACAGCGCATAGCTCCTTTCTTTTTAGGTGGCGAAACCATCATCATATCTTATCCAACCAGCGAGATGACACACGAAGAAAAACGCATGAGTATGCGTGGCAACAATCCCCATTTTTCAAGAGCTACGGTACAACATGAGTTGATTCCCGGTCACGGTTTGCAACAATTCATGCGGGATCGCTATAAGACCTATCGTCGTTACCGTACTCCTTTCTGGACGGAAGGCTGGGCTTTGTACTGGGAACGCTTACTCTGGGATCAGGGCTTTCCTGAGACTCCTGAAGATAAAATCGGTATGTTGTTTTGGCGCATGCACCGCTGTGCGCGCATCATCTTTTCTTTGAAATATCACCAAGGCGAATGGACACCACAAGAATGCATCGACTTCCTCGTGGAAAGAGTAGGTCATGAACGTGCCAATGCGGAAGGAGAAGTGAGAAGGTCTTTCACCGGCGGCTATGGTCCTTTGTACCAATTGGCTTACATGATCGGCGGACTACAATTTGAATCGTTGAAAAAAGAAATGGTAGATAGTGGTAAGATGAGCTTCAAAGAATTCCATGATGCTATTTTGCAAGAAAACTCCATGCCGGTTGCTATGGTCAGAGCTTTGATTACAGGAAAAGCTCCCGCGAAGGATTATCAAACGGAATGGCGGTTTTATGAGTTTAAACCGTAATTAGTTCTTGGTTGTTGGTTTTTGGTTGTTAAAAAAGGGTACTGCGGAATTTATTCTGCAACAACAACTAAAAACAAACAACTAACAACCCAAAAAGAGATGCTTAAGAAGTTAAGAAGACAACTCGATCTAGCCTACCGCTACTATATCAATCCCTGCTATTACAATGGCCCGGTCAGACAAGCGGATTTTCCACAACATTTTATTGAAGTAGATATGGAGGCTTATGTAGAAGAAATCAAAAGTTTTGAGTCCTTTCAAGTGGATATATTGACGACTATTCCTTATTCCGGTCATGACTTACCCATTTTGCAAGCAGATTTTGGAGGAATTGCTGATAAGAAAAAACATAGAATGCTGATCTTGGCTGGCGTACATGGCAATGAAACAGGAGCTACCTTAGCTATTCCTAAGATTATGGCCGAAATGGAACAGAATCATAACTATTATAAAGACTGGGCGATAAATATTGTGACTCCTGTTAATCCAGTAGGAACGATGATGCAATCCAGGTATAATGAAAACGGATGCGATTTGAATCGTAAAATGAAAAGCTCTCAAGAAAAAGGAATAATCATTCAAAGTCAGGTCATTGACGAGTTAAAACCCAATCTTATTTTGACTTTACATGAAGCACCTAGCAAAGGATTTTTGATTCATCCTGATCCTTTTAGTTCTGATCATTTCCACAATGAAATTTTGTCTGCGATTGAAAAGGAAGGCATTGAACTGGCTACCACCGATTATTTTGGCAAAAAAATGAAAGTGAAAGGGAATGCTATTATTTCTCCTTTTATGCGTTTCTTAGGTAGTTTAATTGGCGTAGAGTCGCTTGAGCAATTGGTTGAAAGTCGAAAAATTTCGGTCATTACTACAGAGAGTGGTTGGAATAGCACAGATCTGTTTCAAAGGATAGACAGTCATGTTTTGCTCTTTAAAGCTGTTATTAAATATTTCGAAAATAAGTAATAAACTTCATTAATAGTTGATTTTCAATGTTTCATGGAACTAATTCTTAGGCTTTACAGTTGACTAATTCAAATAACAAGCGTAAATTAAATAAAAAGCATGTAATCCCAATTTAGTTATAACCAACTTTCCACTTACCAACTATCACTCTAACTATCACTTACTTTATTCAATAGCTTATTTCTGCTTGTATTACAAAGCAGAAAAAGTTAATAATATGAGCTTTTAAGAATTCATAAGAGCATGGTTCATATTAAGATAAGCAGATAATCAATAATATAGCCTTGACTTTTTTGGCTTCGTTTTTGCGTCAAGGCAAAAAGGAGGTTTGGCGTAAGTTGTTGATAGTCATATATTTAGACAAAATGTCTTACTTTAGGTAATATTAAAAAATAAGAAC
Source organism: Bacteroidota bacterium (assembly GCA_038530915.1). Lineage (GTDB taxonomy): Bacteria > Bacteroidota > Bacteroidia > Chitinophagales > Saprospiraceae > JANQPA01. The sequence continues at coordinate 9,806 of JBCBCD010000073.1, read as the reverse complement.
AGTTATATTTTTTAACCCTTATAATTCATGAACAATGCCATTTTATAAAGACCTTGATCCTAGCGATAAGAATGATGAACGAACCATCGAGCGACTTAGGATCTTAAGAAATGCCTTAAAGGCACAAATACCAGAACGTACCCTTAAAGAAACCCTTCTTTTAGCAACCTGGAACATCAGAGATTTTGATAAGCCAGCCTATGGATGGCGTATGGAAGAAGCATTCTATTATATAGCCGAAATCATTTCGTTTTTCGATATAGTAGCGATACAGGAAGTCTACAAGGACTTGACTGCTTTGAAGCGAGTAAAATACTTATTGGGTAGCAACTGGAAGTTTGTATTTAGTGATACCACTGAAGGAGCAAGAGGTAATGGTGAGCGTATCGCTTACCTTTTTGATAAAAGAAAGATTAAGTTTGGTGGTTTAGCTGGTGAACTGGTCATTCCTCCTATTAAGACTTTAGATGGGGAGTGGATATCTCCCGATCAGATTTGGCGTACGCCTTTGATCTGTGGTTTCCAGGCCGGGTGGTCCCGATTTATGGTGGCCAGTGTGCACGTTCTTTTTGGAAAAGGTGGAGCCAATAGCCCGGAACGCATCAATGAAATCAGGCAAATAGCTGAGTTTTTGAAAAAGCGTTCTGAAGATGAAACGGCATGGGCCAGAAAGCTATTCTTACTGGGGGATTTCAATATCTTCAGCAAAAAGGACAATACCTACAAAGTACTGGAAGAAAATGGATTTGTCTGTCCGGAACCGCTGAAAGAAGCTTATACTAACGTCAAGCAAAACAAGCAATACGACCAGATTTTGCTAAGAGAAAGAAAGCACAGTCTTGAAATTTTAAAAGGTGGTACATTCAATTTCTTTGATTATGTTTTTAAAGGAGAGGATGAAAACTTGTACAAGCCTTTTATGAAGAAGAAAAACTCTGAAGAGATCTACAAGAGTTACGACCAATGGCGTACCCACCAGATGTCGGATCACATGCCACTTTGGGTAGAAGCGAGGATTGATTATTCGGATGAGTATTTGGAGAATAAGTTGGAGAAAAGTATGCAGCATTAAGTTAAAGGGCCCTAGGCCTTTTAACTTAACTTCAAATAAAAAATTGAGCTGTTAGTTGCTATAAAGGGAAAAGGAGGAGCACTATTTTTGTGATGTCCACCCCCGAGCCCCCTCGTAGGGGGAAACTGTGCTTACAGGTACACGGTGTGAATGTCCTCCTACGAGGAGGCAAGGGGGTGAAATTGTAAAAGTTATAAAAACTTAAATCATTTTTTCTCAAAAAAAGCGAAAGTAAGAAAGTCCAAGTAAATTACACACAACACACAACACACAACACACAACACACTACTTCTTACTCGTCGGTCTCCTCTTCCTTCCATTACTAGATTTAGAATTGGAATAAGACTTAGACTTAGAACGATTTCTTCCACCATTATGACCGTAATTTTTTCTATCACGGTTGTGAGATCTTCTGTCCCTATCTCTATCACGGTCTCTATCTCTGTTTGATCTTTGTAAGGTTTCATTCAAATCCCTGGTAGATCGGTGGTCAAATTTATCCACCTCGTTCATCACGATTTTGGCGATGAGTTCTTCTTTGGATAAATTGCCAAACAATAGGTTGGCTTTTTCTACCAACTCATCGTCCATCTTGCCTTTGATACGAGTATCTAAGATTTGCTGACACCAACTGGCGATACGCTTTTCATAGATATCTTCAGAGCTTGGGATGAAAACTCTTTTGAAAGAAATACCCAATTGTCTTTTCATATAATCCAAACGACTCATGTCGCGGCCATTGATGAAAGCAATAGAGGTACCTTTTTTTCCGGCACGTGCTGTACGACCACTTCTGTGGGTGTAGTAAGCAATATCATCCGGCAGGTTGAAATGGAAAACGTGTGTTAAATCATTTACGTCTATCCCTCTAGCTGCGATGTCTGTAGCTACTAACAATTGCAGACGATTGGAACGGAACTGGTCCATTACCTTATCTCTTTGTCTTTGAGACAAATCGCCATGCAGGGCATCTGCACGGTATTTTTTGCGTGATAATATATCTGCCAACTCCTGAGTATCTCTACGAGTACGACAAAAAACCACCCCACGAATATCCGGATCAACGTCTAGAAAGCGAGTCAAAGCTTCTGCTTTGTTAGCTCTTTTTACAAGTGTAAATTGATGCTCGATATTGGCATTGACCTCTTTCTTCTTAGTCAAGCGAACCTCAATTGGGTCATCCATATAATTTTGGACAATCTTCCCAATATCCTTAGATAGGGTAGCCGAAAACAGCCAAACCAACTTCTCTTCCGGAGTATAAGTGAGAATTTTGTCAATTTCCTGTTGGAAACCCATATTCAACATCTCATCTGCTTCATCCAATACCAAATACTCTAACTCATCCAACTTCACAGATTTGCGTTGAATCAAGTCAATCAGTCTACCTGGAGTAGCGATGATGATGTGTTGTGGTCTGCGCAAGGCTTTGATCTGGTGTGAAATAGAAGCACCACCATAAACAGCCAAAATGTTGATTTTATCTAGGTACTTGCCAAAGGTAGCAATCTGTTCAGCGATCTGCTGTCCCAGTTCCCTTGTGGGAGCCAAGATGAGTGCTTGAGTGGCAGGTATAGTAGGATCGATTCTTTCAAGAAGGGGTAAACTAAAGGCTGCTGTCTTCCCTGTACCGGTATTGGCTAGGCCAATAAAATCGTGATCACCTTCCAACAACTGAGGGATAGCCTTTTCCTGAATTTCACTCGGCTTTTCAAAACCAAGTTCTGATATAACTTTCAAAATCTGGTTTGAAAGACCTAAGTGTTTAAAAGATTCCAAATAAACTATATTTTAAAATGAGCTGCAAAGTTCGGCAAAATTATTGACAGTTGCTTGGATATCTCTCAAATTATACAAATTTGCAGCATGTTCAACTGATTGAAAAACAAAGACCTTACAATAGCTTCCAAAGGAAAAGGTATGATGTAAGGTCTTTTTGATAGGATATTTTGTCGAGGGCTTAAGCCTTACTATTTTTATAGGGTAGGATAATCTGTATATCCTTCTGCTCCCGGAGTATAAAAAGTATTGAAGTTGGGATCATTCAATGGTGCATCCTGCTTGAATCGCTCGATCAAATCTGGATTCGCCAAAAACTGACGTCCAAACACGACCAAATCAGCTTCTCCTGCCTGGATAGCCGCTTCTGCACTTTCTTTTGATAATCCTCCTGACATCAAGAAAGTACCACCAAATTTTTCTTTCATACTGGCTTTCAAACCAGTTGGAAGTGCTGGTGTGCCCATACTTGAGTGATCAGCAATGTGTATGTATACTACTTTATCTTTCAAATGTTCTGCCACATAATTAAAGTCAGCAACTGTTTTATCTTGGTCGTACAACTTCATGGCTGCATTAACCCCATTAGGAGATAATCTCACGCCTACTTTGTCAGTTCCAATGGCTGTGCCTACTTTTTCTGCTATGGTCAAAAGGAATTTAGCTCTGTTTTCAATTCCACCACCATACTCATCTGTACGCTTATTGCTGGTAGGATTGGTAAATTGCTCTATCAAATAGCCGTTTGCAGCATGCAACTCAACTCCATCAAAACCCGCTTCCATTGCATTTTTTGCCGTTAAAACATATTCTTCAATTGCATTTTCTATATCTGCAAGGGTCATTTCTCTTGGTATTGGCAACTCTTTTTGCCCTTCTGCATCTGTATAAATCTGATCTGCTGCAGCTAAGGGTGATGGTGCGATTACTTCACCTCCTTCTGGTAAATTAAGTGTATGCCCAACACGGCCGGTATGCATGATTTGAAGGAAAATCTTTGCTCCTCCTTCATGAACAGCAGCTGTAACCTTTTTCCAACCTGCTACCTGTTCTGCACTGTAAGCACCAGGAATACGTGGATAACCCAAACCGTTGGGTGATGGACTGGTTCCTTCTGTAATGATTAATCCTGCACCATTTCTTTGGCCGTAATAAGTAGCCATTAAATCATTAGGAATGTTGCCAATTGCTCTCGAACGTGTAAGCGGAGCCATTACGACTCTGTTCTGAAGCTGAGCACCGCCCAACTGATAAGTAGTAAATAATTGCTGTGACATGTTTTCAAATTTTTTGCTATTTGAAAACACCTTAAAATGGAGTTAGTTTTATTTTTCGATACGGTTTCTGTATTGTTCTTAGTTGTTGGTTTTTAGTTTTTGTTGCAGAATAAATTCTACAATACCTAACAACTAACAACCAACAACCAACAACCAACGACTATTCCTTAAACTCATCTGGCAACGACTTACTCGTCTTTGCCCCCAACTCTTTAATCTTCTGCGCTTTCCCAATTAAAGTATCCCCATACCTTTTGGCGTCGGTGAGTTTATTCATGGCATCTTTGTAGGTGGATTGGGCTTGTTCAATTCTATTGCCGACTTGTCTGAGGTCTTCTACGAAAGAGACAAATTTATCGTAAAGTAAGCCACTTTGTCTGGCTATTTCCAAGACACTGTTTTTTTGTTTTTCTTGTTTCCAGATAAAAGAAACGGTGCGCATGGTGGCCAGTAGGGTAGAGGTAGAAACGATGACAATGTTTCTATCTAAAGCATCTAAAAATAATCTGTTGTCGGCCTGAGTGGCGATCGCAAATGCAGATTCAATAGGTATGAAAAGTAATAAATAATCAGGTGAATGGATTTGATAAAGGTTTTGATAATTTTTCTGACTCAGATCTTTGATATGTGCTCGAATACTGTCTAAGTGTTGTTTGAGGTGCTTTTTTCGATCCACTTCATTTTCGGCATGATAAAACTTTTCGTAAGCTACTAATGATACTTTAGAGTCGATGATTAGGTGCTTGTTTTCTGGTAAGTTGATAATGAAATCAGGGCGAAGCAACTTCCCTTTTTCAGAACGAAAAGAAGATTGTACCTGATAGTGAATATCTTTAAATAAACCTGCTTTTTCCAGGAGCAATTCCAATTGTATTTCACCCCAATCGCCTTGAGTTTTATTCCCTCCTTTTAAAGCACTTGCTAAGTTATTTGCATCTTCACTCAATTGCTGATTGAGCAATCGAAGGTGTTCGATTTCTTTTTTTAAGGAAATTCGATCTCGGGTTTCTTCTAAAAATCGTTTTTCAACCCCCTCTTCAAAGGTTTTGATTTTATCTTTCAGTGGAGATAGAATGTGTTGGAGATGTACCTGGTTTTGCTGTGTAAACTGTTGGCTTTTTTCTTCTAAAAGACGATTAGCAATATTTTCAAATTCAATGCGAGACTGCTGATGCAACTTCATCATATCTTCCTTTTGCAACTCTAATTGCTCTTCCAGATGTTGATTGGTTCTTTCACTACCTGCCAATCTTGCGGTAAGAATTCTCAGTTCTTCCTCCTGATCGAGTACTAAAGCATTTTGCTTTTTATGATCAAGAGCTAAGTGCTCATATATGCTTTTTAAGATGTAGTCTTTTTCTACGTCTTCTTTGGCCATCATCTGTCTGACAAACCTAAGTTTCGCCATGAGCCAAGCGGAAAGTCCTCCTATAATCAGACCAAGAAACATGAAGAGTACTACTGTATTAAGCGTTACCTCTGTTGCCATATTTATGTGTGAAAAAGTGGGTATTTACTAAAAGAGTTGGCATTGGTATGTCATGTAGGATATAGTGTATAGAGTCCCACTACACCCTACACTTTATACCCTACACAGAAGTATAATTCACATAAATATAAGCGAAATATTACAAATTGAAAATTTTTGTGTTGAAATCAACTTGTTGTAATACGAATTGTTTACATTGCGGCTCTCTTTCGCCAGACATATTGAAAGATTGGAATTTCTTTGAGCTGTTTCTTATCGAGTTCTTTGACTTTTTCTATTTTATCCACTGTTTTAAAAATTTCTTCTTGTTTACCTTGAATACGCAAAACGGTGAGTAATTCTGACCAGGCTTTAATATTGGTAGAATCTTTGGCTATCAGTTTTTTAAGTTGACGTTCTCTGATAACGTCTTCATCAACAATCTCGGACCTACCTGGCTTGGCAGGAACAGGATCACCACTTTTCTTTTGTGTTCGATTAGGATTGGCAGTAGAGGGTTTAGAAATAAGATCTTTCGTTCTATTCTTGTTTTCCACCTGTAGAGCAATCTCTTTGGACATTTGCATTAAGCTGGTATCCTGTGTTTTTTCAGCATAAGGTTTTATTTTTTCCAACCCTTCTTCCAAGTGTCCAGAGTTGTATAGAGTAATGGCATGACCAATTTGGACTTTTGAATTTTCAGGGGTTTGTTCAGCCTGAATAGAAAGATCTTGTTCAGCTAAGGTATATTGTCCAGAGAGAAAATTTAGACTTGCTCTGTTTTGTCTGGCTATAGAATCTGTAGGATCGATGTCCAGTGCTTCGGTGAAGATGGCAATGGCTTCTTCATTTTTTGATTCACTGATATAAGCTTCACCCAGAAATAAATTTCTGGTATGCATGGCCATACTATCTTTCAGTGCTATTCCATTAAGTGCTTCTATTACTGCTTGTTCGTTTCCCAGTTCGTGAGCAATAATGCCCAATAAGTATTGTAGAGTTACTTCAATATCTTCAGTTAAAAGTCCATTAGTTACAATACTGGTTTGAGAGCTGATGGTATCAATGGTTGCACTGGCTGTTAAGACCAATTGATTGACACTGAAATGTTCTACATCCACAAACTTGTACTGCGTAAAAATAATATCTCCATCTTCACTTTGCTCTGTCGATCCCCAAATAATTAATTTGGCATCGCAGTCCTTGGCAATTTCCTCAGCATCTGTATGGTTGACAGGGTAGGTGCCATCATCAAAATTGTCAATGACTTTAAATCCTAAGCCCAATTCCAGCTTTTGCTGTGAACTGAATAATGCCAATCTGTCAATTACATCTCTTTCTACGGTAAGTGTATCTCCTTTTCTTGGCCTGAAAGGCAAAACAAGGACATTGAAAGCATCTTGACTGGAATATTCAGGGCAGGCTTCACCATCCGGAATTTGTGAATTGATATTTTCCCCGGAATCACCTAATGCTCTGACTACCACTAAACCCAATGCAACAACCAACATGACCGCAATAGCTATGAAAGCATACAGGGCCGTTCTACGTTTAGGTTGGTTGATATCATCTTCCTTGTCCAGTAAATTGAGAACAGTAATCATTTGCTTGTTGACCTGATTGTATGATATTTTAGCATCATCAGGTGCTATTACGCCTTGATTCTCATCGTTCTCCGTACGATTGAAAAGTGCCTTTGCTTGTAAAGTCTGATTGTAAAGGTTGAGATAAGCAGAATTTTTACCAAAAAATTCCAGCATCAAATCTAATGCTTGCTCAGTCTCAGCTTCACCAATCAGTTTGCGAACCTCTGTTTTAAATTCTTGCTTATTCATCAAAGTACACTTTTTTGAAAGCAATCGATAGGCACCGTTTTTGAAAAATGGTTATAGTACGTATCGACTAATCTTAAATTTTCGCATTGTAAATATAATACGACACATTCTTAAAAGTAACTAAAGGTATACTAAGTAAAATTTAAATAAAAGTCGATATGTGAAAAAAATTGGTATTAATGCTAAAATTTTTGGTGTAGAGTTTAGTGTGTAGTGTATAGAGGGCCTCTACACACTACACACTAAACCCTGCACAGGGGACATTAGTTAAGAGTAGAAAACATATAGAAAAGGAAAAACTTTTTGAAAAAAGTGAAGAATTTTAAGGACAATCTACTCTCTTAAATAACATACATATGTATTCAATCACTAAAACTTCAAAAAACCTATGAGAGTATTAAAGTTATTTATGGCATTGATGATCTTCAGCCTTTCTTTTGTTCAATTTGTTGAAGCGCAGACTGATCCTGCCCCTTATTTTAAACAAGCTGCAGAAATATCTAATCCATGAATTATTGATTGGAATTCAACGTTCCTGCTTGACAAGAGTTCCACTAAAGTTTGGTTCAATGATCAGGAAGGTGTTCAGCTTGCTTCCTCATCACTTAAAAATGTAAAAGTAGCTAGAGGAACGATAACCCTTCGCAAAGGTAATATGTGTGTCCAAATCGGATGTGCATCTAAATCCAATTGTGGTACCTGTATGATGTTATGGTCTGATAGGAATGGAGATGGCAAGGTTCAGCCACGTAAAGAACTCCGTTGTATCTGTGCAAAAGGCAAGCAGCAATGTGGCCTACGTGCCAAGAAAGTTAGATGCCGTTAATGGGTGCTCAACCAAACATGAGTTATCTCAAATTTTCAATTAAATTCCATTAGTCTAAGGTCGAATCGTCCTATGGACTGTCTAATTGAATTTCCCACAGAGAAACTGTCGAAGATTAAGTATAGGATAATGCGCAGCTAAGTTAGAGCTCAAAATAGTCATTGATTAAATTGAACTCCAACTTATGTTTGCTAAAAAGATGATAAGCTCATCACTCTAAATAATCCGTTCTGCCAAAAGGCATCAACAAACTTAGTTTCGACAGTCCGTAGGACAATTCGACAGCCTCCGAAGGAATAGCGATTAGACCTTAGACAAAATTCGGGATGAATCATATCTATGGAATGATATCTTTTTTATTATCAGATTTGCTTACTCAGTACCTTTGCTCTTTCAAGTGCGGCATTAGCACCTTTCACGATAGCTTCATGTAAGTCTGTTTTCTTGAATGAAGCCAAAGCAGCTTCAGTGGTTCCTCCCTTAGAAGCTACTCTTTGTATCCAAGTTGGGGCATCGAGGTCAGAAGCGGCATAGAGTTCTATGGCTCCCAACATGGTTTGGTGTACCAGCAATTCTGATTCTGAATAAGAGAAACCCATTTTTTGAGCGGCTTCCATCATGGCATTCATGAAATACCAAACGTAAGCCGGACCACTACCAGAAATAGCAGTAGCCGCATCTATGGCTTGTTCCTGATCGACATAAATGGTTTTACCAGTGGTATTTAATAGGTTTTGCACTGTAACTAATTCTATGCGGGTAACAGAATCGGTAGAAGTAAAAACAGTCATCCCTTGTCCCAATTGTGCAGGAAGATTGGGCATAGCACGAATGATTTTTTCTACCCCTAAAGCATCAGCTATGGACTTCAATTGTACACCAGCCATTATGCTTAAAAAAACCTGTTGTTGGTCTACTATAGGTTTGATGGTTTCAAATAAAATGGCCGAATCTTGTGGTTTTACAGCCAAAATAATAAGGTCAGCACCCGGAATACAATCTTCTGGCTTTCCGTAAACTGTTCCAATGTTTTTTTGGGCTAATACTACAGCCTTGTCTTCTGATTTCTCCAATATCATCATCTGTTCGGTCGAACAAATGTGGGATCTTAAAAAACTTTGTGCATAGGTCAATCCCATATTACCACCGCCAATAATCAATATGTTCATATATAGTTTATGAGTTTATAAGCTGATAAGGTTAAAAGTGTCACTCCTAACCTTATCAGCTTATAAACATATAAACTAAACAGTTATTGTCGTACAAAAAGGCGTTGAAAAATCCCTCCATCTTTATTTTTCAACCTGGCAAGGTAAGTACCTTGTGGAAGTTGACGGATGGATATCTCGTTTTTCTGATCAGTTAATTGAGCTTGATGTAAAAGCTGACCTTGCAAATTCAGAAGCTCAAATACTTCAACTTCTACATCTCCAATGATTTCGATCCAGATTTGATCCCCGTTGGTAGGGTTGGGAAATAGCTTGAAATACTTATTAAAGTCTTCTGACTCAGTAGAAGTAGTAGCAGATGCCAAAACAGTAGTTTCGTA
>JBCBCD010000072.1:0-13932 GCA_038530915.1 Bacteroidota bacterium | reverse complement strand
ATCCAAATGATCATGTGACATATTGGTAAAAACTCCTCCGGAAAAATACAAGCCGCTTGTTCTTTTTTGATCTACCGCATGTGAACTCACTTCCATGAAAGCATAATCACACTGGGCATCCACAATATCCGCCAAAAGCTGATTAACAGCTACTGCGTCCGGTGTGGTATGGGAGGCCGCTCTTACTTCACGATCTATCTTGTTTTCTACCGTAGAAAGTAAGCCGCATTTGTAACCCAAGCCCTGGAAAAGGTCATACAATAAGGTCACTGTGGTAGTTTTACCATTCGTACCTGTAACCCCAACTAGTTTAATCTGTCGGGAAGGATGATCATAATAAGCGGAAGCTATATGAGAAAGCACTTCTGCCGAATTGGTCACCTTCACATAGGTCACTCCTTCTTTCATTTTCTCAGGGTATCTTTCTAAAATCACCCCTGTCGCTCCTTGCTCTATTGCCTTGTCAATGAACATATGGCCATCTACTTGCGTACCGGGTACGGCCACGAATACATCTCCCGATTTTATTTTTCTTGAATCAAACTGTATGCTTGCTACTTCTACATCTTTACCTTTCCAGTCCAGCCATGAAGTTTGTTCAAATAGTTCTTTTAAACTTCTTTTCATTACTTATTTTCGAAGCGTGTTATTTCAAACTAATCTTGATGGTTTGTCCTCTTGCAGGTGTATTTACTTTCAAAGACTGTCTGTATACTTTTCCTACCCCTTCTACCTTTACCTTGAGGCCGCTATTTTCTAAAGCAAATATGGCATCCCTTAACCCCATGCCTATTACATTAGGTACTCTGCTTTTTGAAATTGTCCTTCTGTTGATGACAATAGTGTCTCCTTGTGCCTCCAGAGCGGTAAAATCTGATTCTGGATCTCCGTAATAATTAAGATCCAGGTAATTCATCATCTCTTTGAAATCTTCTTTATCACCAATATTACTACCCGGCAATTCATATTTCGCTCTCAATGTTTGTGGCACAGAATTGTAATCTCCATGTAGCTCCAATCGAGTTGCGAAACATTTATCTGCAATTTCCCTGAAAACAGGCCCTGCTACCTCACCACCATATACTCCGTTCTGTTTGGGTTTTTCAACCATGACCAGACAAGAATACTTAGGATTTTCCGCAGGAAAATAACCTGCAAAAGAAGCACGATAACCTTCTATGTATGTTTTATCTTTTACCCTTCTATAGTTTACCTGTGCAGTGCCCGTCTTACCAGCAAACCGATATTCTTCAGTTTTCAATTTATAAGCTGTTCCTCTTTCAACTACTCCCAACAGCAGCTCTTTGGCTTGAGCTATAGTTTTTGGAGTTGCTATTTGCTGCTTAATCACAGTGGGTGTAAATCTTCTTTTTTGTTTTCCATACTTAGATATGCCTGTAACCAAATAAGGTTTCATCATGGTACCATCATTGGCTACCGCATTGTAAAAAGTAAGTAGCTGTAAGGGCGTCAGCTCTAGCTCATACCCAATGGACATCCAGGGTAAACTTGTACCACTCCAGCCCTCTGCTATATCATAAGCTTCTTTTATCCTTGGGTTCTCTTCCCCGGCTATTTCAATTCCGGTTGGAAGGTTTAGGTAAAAATCCTTCAAGCGCTTGATAAACTGTACAGCTCCGGTATTTGCATTATTGCGGTTCTTGGTGCCATAAGCCGTGTTAACCAGTGTTGCTATTCCTACATTTGAAGAAATCTCAAAAGCATTTCTGATAGAAGTTGAATCTATGGTGAAACTAAATGGTGTCGCATCGACCATCGTCTGGTTGTAAAACTCTGTCTTTCCTTTGTTGATCTGAATCGTATCATCCAAATTCAAATAACCATCTTCCAGTAAAGCCATAATTGATGCTAACTTAAAAGTAGAACCTGGCTCTACTCTCCTACCAATGGCATAATTGTAACCTTCTACCCAATATTGCTCTTTGTATCTCCCTAAGTTTGCTATGGCCTTAATTGCACCAGTTTCTACCTCCATAATCATAGCTGTCCCCCACTCTGCATTGTGATAATTCATAGCCCGCATGAGTGCCTCTTCTGTGATATCCTGTAGATTTATATCTATGGTAGTGTGTATATCGTCACCACTTTGGGGTTCTACATGCAGTAAATCATTAACCGGTAGCCAAAGGTTGTTTTCAACATCTACTCTAAACATCAATTGTTCTCCGGCAGTGCCTCCCAATACCTCATCAAATGCATCTTCTAAGCCCACCATACTTCCATCATCTCTTTTATAACCCACCGTTCTTCTGGCCAATACATGAAAGGGCATTCGACGCTCACTACTTTTCACAGCAATAAAACCACCTTTGATTCTTCCCTTATTGAATAAAGGAAATTTCTCAATCTGTTTTTTCTTGGCGAAAGAAACACCTTTCTTTATCAATACAAATCTCGAACTGTCTGCTCGCTTTGAAATCAGATAATCTCTAAAGGCTCCTACAGTAAGATCTGAATCCACATAAGTAGCAATACAATAAGCCAATGAGTCAATATTTTCATTAAAATCAGCCTCTGTCATACCTGTCGAATTGGGATCCATATAGATATCAAAATGAGGTATAGAAGTTGCCAAAAGGCTTCCATCTTCAGCGAAAATATTTCCACGCTCCGCTTCAACTGGTCGGGAATCTACATAGAGTTCTTGGCCCTTCTCTCTCCACTTAGCTCCCTCTATTATACCGATCTCAACTGTTCGGTAACAGAGGACTATAGCTATAGGCACAACAATGCCAAAAACTATTCCATAAATCCGATAGAGTACTTCATTTTTAATGTCCATTGCTTCTACAGTTATCAGTCAGAAACGATGATTTTTTTCAATTCATCAGAAGAGGATTTTAAGCCCTTCCGTTTTACTTGCTCATAAATTTCCGATCTTTTGCTGTCATACATATTGTCTGCTTGTAAAGACATATAATGCCAACGTAGATCTTTAATTTCTTTCTGTAACAACTGAATTTTTCGGACATTGCGCTCGGCATAGTGCGCGTTTGCGATGTAGATAGTGGCGAGAAAACCGAGAAATAGGAAGAAAATCAGATTGTTGATGATCCAATCTGAGGTCAAAAAGTTTAAATCGAATAAACTGGCCTTTTTTCTTCGTGCCATAACTCTAATTTTTTTCCGCAATTCGCAATTTGGCGCTTCTAGCCCTTGGATTCAGTTTAATTTCTTCGTCGTTGGGTACTATTGCTCTTTTATTAATTAATGTAAAAGGACGGCTAATATTGCCATAAAAGTCTTTTTCTACTTCCCCTTTTACATTTCCTGTTTTCATGAAATTTTTCACCATCCTATCTTCTATAGAATGGTAGGAGATTACCGCTAATCTCCCTTTTGAGTTTAATATTTCAAGGCTTTGCTGAAGCAACTCCTCTAAGGCTTCCATTTCTTCATTCACTTCAATTCTAAGTGCCTGAAAGACTTGTGCCAAATATTTTTGCCGCTGCCCTCTTATCAAACGATCTATTACCGCTAAAAAATCGTTGATGGTTTTTATCTGGCGCTGGGCTCTTGCTTCCACAATTGCCTGGGCCAATGTTTTGGCATTTCTAACTTCTCCATATTTACTAAATACTTGTTGAAGATCGTCTGCAGTGTATTGATTAACAACATCAGCTGCTGTTGTCGTTCCTTGCTGGTTCATTCTCATATCAAATAAGGCATCATAGCGAAATGAAAATCCTCTTGAGCCTTCATCAAATTGATGAAAAGAAACCCCCAAGTCAGCAAGAATGCCATCTACTTGCTTTACTCCCTGCAATTTTAAAAATCGTTTTAAGTATCTAAAATTGCTTTGAATAAAGGTAAAACGACCATCTTCAAAAGCATTATTTAATGCATCTTCATCCTGATCAAAGCCGTATAAATGACCTTTGTCACTTAGCTGTTCTATTATTAATTTTGAATGCCCCCCCCCACCAAAAGTCACATCTACGTAAACCCCTTCGGGCTTAATAGCTAAAGCTTCTATACTTTCCTTAGCTAATGCTGGTAAATGATATGGTGGCGTCATAATTCCGGGCCCTTATTTCCTTTACCTAATACATCCTCCGCTAAATCTGAAAAATCATCTGGTTCTTCATCCAACATAAACTCGTACTCCTCTTTTGACCAAATCTCTATGCGATCATTATAAGCCGACAAAATCACATCTTTATCAACTTCAGCATATTCCAACAATCGCTTTGTCACCAATATCCTATCTGCACTATCCATGGTCACTTTTTGTGCTCCTCTGTAAAAGTAACGCACAAAATCCCTATTCTTTTTATTGTACAGATTCAACTCATTGATTTCTTCTGTAATTCGATCCCAAACTTCTTCAGGATACAACATCAAGTGTTTTTCAAATCCTCTGTTTATTACAAAATTATAGGTTTCTTTTTCTCCAAGTTGACCTATTAATCCACTTGGCAGCCTCATCCGCCCTTTGGCGTCCATCTTGCACTCATATTCTCCAAGTAGCTGCATAAAAAAACCTTTTTCTAATACTCTGATTCAAAAATACACAATTCTGACACAAATTACCACTTTTACCCACTTTTTTTATTCACTTTCTTTTAAAATGAAGTGATTTTTTATTTATCAGAGCTTAGAAACATTAAATACGCCAATAAATAAAACAATATGTTTTATTTATTGGCGTATTTATATCTAAATGATTACTAACTTGCAATTAAAAAACTAATTGTTGTGGTAAAAAGTGGGAAGAAAGGAGTCTTTTTTAGTGTAATTTTGTGTCAAAGAGTGTAAGGGTTTAAAATTTAAAGGGTTTAATGCGGTATTTGCATTAAACCCTTTAAATTTTGTCTTTTGTCTTTTGTCTTTTGTCTTTTGTCTATGATCGATAAATGTTCGTACTAGACCAGAGACCAGAGACAAAAGACCATAATTACTCCTTTTTCATTATTGCATCAATCTGCTCAATCATCTTAACGGCATTATTATTTTCAGGATGAAGTAAAATAGATTGTTGGTAATTCTTTATGGCTTTGCTCCAATTACCTTGATGATAATGTAGTTCTCCAAGGCTATCAAAAAGGTTTGCATTTTGAGGAAACAAACGAGTGGCAGTTGTTAATACGTCGGTTCCTTGCGCTGTTTGTTGAATTTGATGTAAACGATAAGCATATGAATTCAAATAAGATGGACTCACTAAATCACCAAAATTGTAATCAGGTGAAAGTGCTTCTATTTGATGTATAAGTTGCTTCGCTGCAGGCCAGCCCTTGGTTTCTAATGCAAAAGAAAAATCATTATAATCAGGTAGCTTGTTACTGTTGGCTTTTTGAAAATCAAAAACATACTCATTATTGGATATAAGCTGGAAGGGTTCCCCTTTTTCTTGGGCATTTAAAAATTGAATGAGATGCTTTACACTAGCAACATAGCCATTTAATAATATTGACTTAGTTTCTTCATTTAGCTGTTTATTACACAAATAGTAATACAACAAATGATAACTACTAAAAGCTACATGAGATAGGTGGGTGTATTCTATTGAAAAAGCATCTGCAAATTTTACATCCAGGAAATAGTTTTTCCTATCAATAGGTGTAGCATCTTTACTTCTGTTTTTTCCCACCTGTAATAAAATGGGGACATTTAAGTATGCTCCACCAGGATAGGGAGAGCTTTCCATTAAGAGCATGGCATTGTAACTGAGTGTCCCATCCATACTGGTAATGGATTTTGCACTTTGATTGCGAATTGAAAATACTGCAGCAGCAATAGCGCCCCAACTTCTACCTACTATATGTATCCTATTGACATCTATAAATGTGTACTGGTAAGCCAACGCTTGTAAAAACTCAAGATCTCTGGTTTGTGATTCAGCTCCTTCCCAATTCATGCTCATCAATGGACTTTTGTGACCTCTGGATTTTATTGCCATCACTACATAACCATAACTTGCCAATCGTTCAAACAACAATACATTTTCATACCAATGGGAAGAAGAGCCTGGTGCATATAGAACTAAGGGATAATTTCCAGAAGTTGGAAAGGTTTCTGTTGATGCCAGTAAAGACGACGAGAAGCTTTCAATTAAAAGTTCCTTATTGATGTGTCCAGCATTGATTAATTCTTTCCATTTCTGTTCTTTCAAAGAATCATTGGCAGTTAGTGTCTCAGACCTAGATGAAAGGTCAATGTAATCTTTATAAGTCAATGCAACATTTTCTTTTTTTCCAGCAGGAAACCAAACTGCAACTTGCATAGGACGCCATGGTATATCACCGGAATCAAACTGATAAGTACGACTATGATCCCACTGTTCTATTAGTTGAAAGCCGACTTGATGGGGTCCCTTTGGTAAAAGCTTTGATAATTTTTCATTTTGAGCATTTAGAATTACTACAGAAGTGACTAACAGTAAGGTGATTTGATTTTTCATAATGATGATCAATTTTTGATTTTAACTTGGTGATTTTGCCCATAAACATGAAGTCTAATTTTCACCCCTCCTTTGTTAAGTTGGTAATTGTAAAGGCCTCTTCCCAATGAATTATAGCCTAGCTGAAGTCTGGGTACTCCGTTTATTGGAAAATCACACTCTATTACTGCATCATCATTTAAATTCAAGTCTAATGTTGCGTTGGTATTTTCAGGCATAGCAAGGATGATGTCCCCATCAGCCGCAATCGAATGAGGTAATGCTTGATCTACTTCTGAATAGATAATCTCTATAGATCCTTTTTGATTGAATAGCGTTAAAGGACCGGATACCTCATTAAGTTTTACATCACCATTATTTTTAACGAGTTGTATAGCAGCATTCATTCCATCAATTTGCCAGGAAGTCTGATCTTTTACTCTGGAGCCAAAATGAAGTTCAAGGTCTACAGAATTAGGCAGATAAAGCGTGAATGTTACATCAAGTAAAGCTGTTGGATCAAGAATACCCTGAAGTCTATATTGACCGTTTTTGTTTTTTGTCAGCATACACCCCAGTTCCATGTTGCCACCATTTAATCGATAGACGTCTGTCCCCTCTACTTTAAGAGAAAGTTCCTTATCTTCTACCCCAATAATTTTTAGATTTCCAGCTAAACTATTCACTGTAAAGCTTGTCATATCCGCCACATCCAACTTCCATTTTTCTTTGAAATCTTTTATCTCTTTTTGTTTTTGTGCGATAGCATTTTGTGTAACCAATAAGAAGCATAGCAATACTAGTTTTTTCATAATTCTATTTTAGTTAGGTGATTTTTAATCATAGGGTGAAGACTATCAATGTCCTGAAGGTCTTTTAGAATTTTGAAACCTTCCTTTGTCTTAGCTGCTGCTATTACATTAATGATGGTGATTGTTACGAAGGGATTTTCCTCTTGTGGTAAATAGCTTATTAGCCGCTGTTCTACCAAAGGCAAGTGAGTATAAGTGTTCAATGTCTGTATCAATGCCAGACGTACATTTTCATTTGGTTCTAATTCAAGCAAATACAATAAGTCTTCAACTATTTGTCGGTCACTTCCTGTGCTACTGATATACTCTATTGATGCCAGACGCTGGTTGGGAGAATCTGCTTTGGCCATGTTTTGCACCAATAAATTTCGAGCAAATTCCAGTTCCGACTTTACTAAAGGTGATGTATGCTGCTTATAAATCAATGTAGCGAGTCCAAAACCCATGATGAATACCAAGACCATCCCCACTATTAACAATGCAAGAAATCTACTTTTCGAAATAGAGAGACGATAAAAGCTTTTTGATGGCATGGTTTCGCTAAATCGCTCATCGAAACGAATATTAGTTTCGAGTTCTGGTAAACCTTCCAGCATTTTATTCAACTCAAATTCATCATATTCCTTCATCCTGTAAAATTTGATTAAAATGTTTAGTAATCTTTTTTATCAGTCGATGTATTCTTGCTTTAACAGCTCCTTCGGAAATGCCTAATATCTCCGCTACTTCAGCATATTTTATTTGTTGATACTTAACCAAGAGTATGAGTTCTCGTTCGTGTTCAGGTAAGGCCAAAAGAACTTTTTGTAATCTTTTAAAATCTTGCTCATTGTAACGATCACTTTCATGCTCTTTTATTTGAATACAGTTTACATCAAGCAAGTCCACTTTCTTTTTTCGCCTAAAATCTATGAGACGATTTCTCATTATCTGATAAAGCCATGGTTTAAAGGCCTTTGAAGTATTAAAAGAATGAGAAGATTGAAAGACTCGCTCAAATACTTCTTGAGTAAGGTCTTCGGCATCTTCAGTACCAACACCCATATAGCGATAAAAGGAAAAAACAGATTTGTGATGCCGATCAAATAATAACTTAGCTGCTCGTAAGTCTTTTGCCACCAACCTTAACATTAATAATTCGTCGGACATTATTTTTAGTTTTCAAATGCCAATACGCAGTTTTTTGAAAAGGTTACGCTATACTTCTAAAAAAATAAGGCCTCAAGGAAGCTGTCCTTGAGGCCTTATTTTTTTTATAAAAGTTAAACGCTTTATTTCTCTTTCTTATAGGAATTAAAGAAGCTGCTCCATCTCATCTGTAAAACGCCAACTACTGCTTCTTTGATAATTTTGGATGACATTTTGGAAACTCCTTCTTCTCTATCTTTAAAGGTGATGGGTACTTCTTTTATTTTAAACCCTAAGGTGAAGGCTGCAAATTTCATTTCTATTTGAAAAGCATACCCAATGAACCTTATCTTGGTCAAGTCAATTGCTTGAAGTACTTTCCTGCTGTAGCATTTAAAGCCAGCCGTTGGGTCTTTAACCGGCATAAAAGTGATCAGGCGAACATATAAAGAAGCACCATAGGAAAGGAAAATACGATCAAAAGGCCAGTTTTCTACTTTACCACCCTTTACATAACGTGAACCTACAGATAAATCAGCACCATCAACACAAGCAGCCCTTAGGCGGACCAAATCTTTGGGGTTGTGCGAAAAATCTGCATCCATTTCAAAAATATATTCGTATTGGTGCTCTAATGCCCAATCGAATCCTCTTATGTAAGCAGTTCCCAATCCTAATTTTCCTGATCTTTCAACAATGTGTAATTGATCAGGGTATGGCTTTTGCTTTGCTTTGACAAGATCAGCAGTGCCATCTGGTGAACCATCATCCACAATCAAGATATGAAATGGAACGTCCAGGTCAAAGACCGCACCTATAATATTCTCTATGTTTTCCTTCTCATTGTAAGTAGGAATAATTACCAGACTATCTGCCAATTCTAAGTGTTTTAGTTTATCTTAATACTCTGCTACAAAGCGCACCAAATATAGGATTTATTTTACGCATATCAAGTCATACACAATTTTTTGACGAATGATCAGCTCATTCGTGATCTTTTCTACTTGGTTTGTTGCACGACATCTTTAATATGTTTTGAGGCATAAATTGAAGCTCCAAACATTAAATACCGTGTAACATAAATTTCTCAACATTTTGAAGCCACCTTTAAAGACATGAAAAAATTGATTGCTGCTGCTTTTTCTTTCTTTTTTGTGCTTTCAGTGTTTGCACAAGGTCCAATTACTGGTTTTACTCCCGGTAAAAATCACCTTGATTTTGCTATTGGTTATTCTTATGAGGCATTTGACGAATATTTCTTTGGTGATCAACTCCAAATGGCATCCAACATCAATAGGTCGATCAACATTTTTGGTGAATACGGAATCAATGATAGCCTTTCTATTGTAGTCAACCTTCCTTATGTATGGATAGATAATGTCAATAGAGGGTTGCAGGATGGTAGCTTTTTTTTGAAATTCAGAAATCAAAAAAAATCAACAGCTTTAGGAGAATTATCTATTTTTACTGCTGTTGGAGCTACTTTACCATTAAGTAGTTATCCAACCAATACAGATAATCCAATTGGTGTTAGAGCCACTACTTTTCAAGCTAGGTTAACAGGACAATTAATGACTGAATGGGGTTTATTTTTCCATATTCAAAGCGGTATAGACGTGAGGGTAAGTCCTAATAATCTGACCTCAGTACCTGTATTATTTAGATTAGGCCAAGGGGGGAAAAAATGGTACTGGGAAGCTTGGATGGAAGTCTTCCATACTTTTAATTCAGGAACAGATATACAACTCACTGGGGGTACAGGTTCAAATTGGTTAAGAGCAGGAGGTACACTTTATTATGGTATTACCAACAATTCAGGTTTATTAGTAGGGTATACTCGTGTAATCAATGGAAGAAACATAGGAAAAAGCAATAGGGTGAACGCTGGTGCAGTTTATAAATTTTGATTACACCAAATCGTCATCATTATAATTTTTCTTTTGTTTCTTTTCTAATTCAGGTAATTCGAGTGTATCGTAATCGTCGTCCTCATACATCCCATTTCTTTCTTCAAGTTTGCGCATTTCTTCACGCATTTGTCTTTCTTCCCATTCTGAAGACATGTCTCCCATACCAGGGAATCCAAAAGCATCAAAATAGTGAAACAGAATACCTATCCCCCAACCCAGAATGGGCCATTTGAACCACCACACCCAAGGTGCAGTCATTAAGTTCAAAGCAATTAAGAAGACACTCACAGCTACATAAGTAGAAAAGTGCTTGTAAAACTCCTTTTTCTTTTCTACTCTTTCTTTTGCTTCTTTATATAGTTTATCGTTCATACTAACAAAGATAATTGGTATCAAACTAAATCTTTATCTCTCCATTTTTTCTTTCTACGAGACTTATTAACCTCTCTGATAGGCTCCTCTTCCTCATTGTATAAGTCTTCAAAAGGATAACGTCCAAAAACCTTTTTATAATGTGAAATCACACCAATTCCCCAAAATAGGGTTACCGGCCAAAATTCAAAATCATTATTTCCTGAAACAGCAGTAAAGAAAAGAATGGCATTTACGATAAGATAAGTCCTAAAGTGCTTATAAAACTTTATGCTCTCATACTCTTCTTTAGTGTAATCCGATCTACGGTGATCATATCTTTGACACATAATAACTAACTTTTTTTATACTGTCAATATGTTGAAGATCGGCTCAACTATCAATTTATTAAGATGAAAATCTTGAAATTCTAGCTTAAAATACTCACCATAAAGTCACATGGAGTTACATAGAGTTAATACAGCAATATTCCAAGATCAAAAATTAAACATGACCTATCACTTATCCCCCATCACCAATGATTTAAGTGCATACCCAAGCCATCCACCTAAAGCTGCAGTTATGCCACCGATAACTCCAGTGGCGACGAGTACCATACTTGCAGATAAACCGCCCAGCATGGTCCCAATACGTCCTGACAGTATGCTTTCATTAGCTGCATCAAATTGAGAGGCGACAAAGTACCAAAGGATGAAGCCCCCTAAAAAGGCGGCACCGATGGCACTCCAATAACGATTACCAAATATAGCGGCGGCTAAAACAGCTAAAATAGCAATGCTCCACCAAGGGGTAATAGGCTGAACAAACCAACCTAATATAGCTACAGCTGACATTATAAGGGTAAAACTGAATCTTTTCATAAGGTATGTATTATAAGGAGAGCCAGGAAAAGACTAATGTTTAGGATTTAGATGTTTAGGTGTTTAATATTGCTACACTTATGCCTTCGCCAAGGTGAAAGATTAGTAGTCGCTTTGCCGAAGGTAAAAGTGAGTTCTACTAAACACCTAAACCCTAAACTATTTCCATTCCATGCTTTATTTCAAATCAATTGTTTTTATTGGATTCTTAACCAAGTCTGGTTTTTCGTATAATTCTATATTGTAATATTTTCCACTTGCCCAGGTATCTACAAAAGTATCGTAAAAAGAACTACCCGGATTACCGGATTGGCCCCCTGGATAAACGGCATAGCCTTTTGGCATTTGTTCCATTTCAACGATCATGCGCCAGCTTGGGCCACCCCCACCATTGTTAATGGCGTTAATTGCTTTATTAGTACCACCTGTTTTAAGTTGCTTGGTTCCTAAACCAGGAATGCTTGCGATATGGTCGAGGGTAATGTTTTTGTGATTGTACAGGAGTTGTTGTTCATCTGAAAGCTTGGAAAATTTCCTGCTGGCATTTTCTAAAGATAAGCGGACTACATCTTTAGCCATTTCTCTTTCCTCAGTTTCCACTTGATCAAAAATGATGTGGTCCGGTTCATTTTCCAATAATTCGAAGAGCCTGAAATTTTCAGGTCGGGTTATTGCTATTGAATCCTGAATGGCATTGAATTCATCAAAGGCAACAGAACGACATTCTGACAACCAATAGTTGAAGAAAGTAGCGGCCTTTGACTCAGCAGTATAATAGAAATCCCAGTTTTTAATCATATCCAGGCAAGTTGTTGCCGTATCGCTCAATGAAACCCCTTCCAGGTTGGCCATGAAAGCATGCACTCCATCCGCAGCTCTCAAGCTATAACTATTGTTTTGCATTTCTTTCATGTCATTGACATTTATGTTTTCCATAGAGTCCAATAATATATTGACCATACGTCCTCTGTAATCTTCAAATGTACTACTATGGCTATAGTAATAAGGATAAGTTGTATCTGTAGGATGCTGATTAGCAGATGAAGCGTAACCGCGTTCTGGGTTTTTGATATTGGGTAGCTGATCAAAAGGAATAATCCCGGCCCATTGATTGGAAGAATTACTACCATCTTGGAAGAATCTTCCTTGTTGATTTCTTTTTATCGGCATATCCCCTGCTATATGGATACCTATATCTCCATTTGTACTAGCAAAAACAAAGTTTTGAGCAGGAGCATGGAATCCGGTCAATGCAGCTGAAAATTCTTCATAGTTTTTAGCCTTGAGCATTCTTGTCAAAGTTCCAATTGCAAAATGATTTCTAGCTGCTGGCACATCATGTGTCAACCAATGCAAAGCCATCCCATCGTATTCATTGGTTTCATCTTCATATACTACTGGTCCCCAAATGGTATACTTGACAGTATCCAATACATCCGTCTGCCCTTTTACTTTATAAACTTCTACCTTCAAATCCACATCTTTTGACTTTCCGTCTAATTCATATTTTGTACGATTGTCATTCATCCACTTAATGGTGTACCAATCTGTCACATCCCATCCTGAATTGGTTTCGCCCCAGGCAATGTGATCATTGAACCCAATGATACAGCCAGGTATACCAGGTGTTACAACACCATGTGCATTGAAATCAGGTGTTTTAAGATGATTTTCATACCACAAAGAAGGCATGGAAAGATTTAAGTGAGGATCACTACTCAAAATAGGTACTTTCGAAGCCGTTTTAGTTCCTGAAACAGACCAATTGTTGCTACCAAAATATTCAGAAGGCTGTGGAATGTCAGGGTAAACCCATTGCTTGATCACATTCATACCAATAACATCTTCAGCTTCTTGCAATGCATTTACAAAGTCAAAGTCGGTCCCAATTGGAATGATAGGTGATTGTTTTTCATTGTACTCAGGGTATAAATCCTGGAAAAGTGAATCTCCTAAATAAGCCCTTGTATTGGTCAACCTTAAATCATTATTTCCAAAGTTTAAGGTTGAACAGAGGTTAATTAACATATTGATGCTTCTCAAAGGGTTCCATTTAGAAGGTGCTGCTCCTAACAGCTTATATTCTATTGGATAATCTTCAGGACTCAATTGATCAATGTAATCATTCACTCCTTTGGTGTAAACTTCTAAAACCTTCATCTCTTCAGTACTGTTTTTCATAGCACTGTACCATTGCTCTGCTGACCATGCCATGCCTCTGCTGCGTTGGTATTGATCATAAGCCAAGGTTCTGTTCCCTAAAATCTCTGAAAGAGTACCTGCTGCAGCTCGAGTAGACAAATCCATCTGAAAAAGCCTGTTTTGAGCATGTAAATAACCTTGTAGGTAGTAAATATCTATTTCATTTTCTGCAAAAATATGAGGTACCATGCGATCATCAATCACTACCTTGGCCGCATCTCTTAAATAGTTCGTGCCCTGGCGTGCCA
>JBCBCD010000071.1:0-13936 GCA_038530915.1 Bacteroidota bacterium | reverse complement strand
TTAAACAATTCATCAACCAATGAGCGATATTGCTCATAAGACATTGCATTTTTTACTACTTCAGCATTAATTTTTTTCATGACGATGATTGATTTTAATATAAAACTATTGAGCAGCCTCCATAGTTTTTTCAGCCCCCATTAAACGAACCAACTGTCTCAATGCGGACTGGTTATAGGGGGCACTTAATTCTTCTCTAACATTTATCTTCTCCTGATCTGTCAAATGAAATGAGATAGAGGCTTCTTTCTCTCCTCTTCTTGCGGAGCTGTATGTAATCCGAATAACACTGAAAAAATCTCTGCCCAGAATATCATACATAAAGCCCAAACTGCTATCATCATTATACTCCTGCAAATTAAGTATCTGACTGGCAATTCCTATAGGATTAAATACGGATTCTATGACACCTACTCGTTTTTTTGCTTCTATGGGTTCAATAAGAGGCGATCCACTTATCTGAATCAATACGACACCGCTTGTATTTTCTACCATCCAGTCTTTAAATACCTGCACAAAACGTGTTGCAGCTTTAATCCCATTATTATCAATGAAGCCGGCATCTACGGATTCTAGTATGGGTTCGGATGGAAGGTGTACATTGGGCATAACATAAGGGAAAGTAGCTCCCATTCTTAAGGCAGACAAAAACTTCAGGTTTTGAGCGTCCTGCTCTGCAAAAAGCTTTCCAAAATCAATGGCATCAATTTCGGTATCTCCATCAAAAGACCTTCTTATGGGGGAAAACATCATATAGGAAACGCCTTGAGGTGATATCATCAAACGCCTTGCATCGTTAACGACGGAAGCACTCATCATAATCATGGGAATTTTTCCTTCTGCTTCATCATCCTTATAGTCAATTAAAGCCTTATCCATAATTCCTCCTGTATTATCGTTGAGTTGTTGCTCAAAAATATACCCGCGATCTTTTCTGTAAACCTGATCTCCTACTCTAAATTCCAACCATGGCATAAACAAGTCATTTGAGACCAGCGTAAAAGCAATAGAATTCAATAAATCTTTTGAGATATTGTTATAATGCTCTGTATCGTATAGATCAACAGCTTCACCTTCCTGTTTTCTCAAATACAATTCCCGCATGTAGGAAGCACCCAGCATACCTCCAGAAGCTCCTGTAATTAAAACCGTATTCTTGAAAAGCTCTCCCTGTAACAAACTGTCCATTTTTTGTATGGCATTCACCGTCCATGCAGCAGATCTCAATCCCCCTCCACTAACAGCTAGTAAAATCAATTTGGGTTTCTTTTGAGTAGTTGTATCAAAATTAGCCTTCCAATTGTTTAATATGTTTTCGGTTTGAATAATGTCCTTCTTAATCTGAGCATCTGAGGAAATACTTTCAAGTACAGGATATGAATATTCGGCAGGTGCCACTTTATAATTTAATCCAAATGCTTTATTGGTATGATCGATATTCCGATACTTGGTCGCAAAATTGATAATGATCAATAAGACGATAATGATCGACGTCCTCCATTCACTAAACCAATAGGTAAGTGCACCAATAATGGCTGTAACCAAACTCATTGCAATCATCAAACTGGCAGCGGCTGGTATTCTAAATACACTATAATCCATTAAAGAACCCAATAAGAACAGCATAAACATGGTAAGCAGCTGTATAATAAGAGCATTGAGGTGATTTTGCTTGAATATTCTTTTTAGCAATCGCCCATCATAGTGGGCCACACTTCTCACTCGTCTCCTAACTCCATATTCATTGAAGTAATAATCTACACGCTGCCTGGAAGAATCCTTTTTAATATAGTCCACATCTACATCCTTCCTTCCCGGGTTGATCAAAGATTCATCTGTTTGGGGAATAAGCCCTAGCTTAATGAAATATCCGATGTCTCTATTGGTTAAATGAAAATAGATCAAATAGAAAAGGAACAAGGTTAAGTTTCCACCTAGAAAGCCAACAACCACCAAAAGAATTCGTCCAAAATTCCAATTTTCAAATTCAACCTGAAAATTGATAATAGCTATCATGTAATATACGACAAATGCTATTGGTATAATGAAATTGTTGACACAAAACTTAGTAAAGGGTTTTTCCAAACTAGCCAAAAAAGGAAAGCGATGCGCCGAGAGTAAATAAGTAGTTAGGTTCCATGTCATTAAAAACCCACCTAGAGAAAGTCCAATCATAAAAAAACTCCAAAAATTGACCTTATCCAGATACTCCGGATCCAGAAATAAAAAAGCAAAGCCCAGCTTGTAACCTATAGCCCCACTGATGAGTAAAATCATTAAAATCCATAATAGCAACAGCATCAGATTGCTTCTGAGGTGTAGTAAAAAGAGTTGAACAGGAAAAGAATAATAAGCATCAGTAATCCATTTGGGCATGTTACGTGTATATTTTTCTGAAAACTACTATGTTTGCGGTGTTGAAAAAAAGATAAATATTTTTACGCTAATGATCTGTATATAAAGCGACTTAGAAAGCATCAAATCAAAAAAAAGCAACAATCATATATCTCCCTTTTACTTAAAAGTATTTTATTCATTAATCACAAAAATCTATTTATGAACATTGCAGTTGTAGGAACAGGTTACGTAGGTTTGGTAACAGGCACATGCTTTGCTGAAACAGGTAACCAGGTCACTTGCATAGATATTGATAAAGACAAAGTGGAACGCATGCGTAATGGTGAAGTTCCCATTTATGAACCTGGTCTGGATGTATTATTTGAAAGAAATACAAAGGCAGGTAGACTTTCCTTTACGACCAGCTTAGAAGAAGGTATCAAAGATGCCGTCATCATATTTTTAGCTCTTCCTACTCCTCCGGGTAAAGATGGCTCAGCAGATCTTTCTTACGTTATGGGGGTAGCTGAAGATTTATCGGAAATAATTACTGATTATAAAATCATCGTAGATAAAAGTACTGTACCCGTTGGTACCGCTGAAAAAGTGCATACTATTTTAGCAAAGAAATTATCCACTGACTTGTTTGATGTAGTATCCAATCCTGAATTCTTGCGTGAAGGAGTAGCTGTAGATGATTTTTTGAAGCCCGACAGGGTGGTAATCGGCACCGTATCTGAAAGAGCAAGAGAAATCATGGGCCGCTTATATGGTCCATTTGTACGGCAAGGCAACCCTATTTATTTCATGGATGAGCGTTCGGCAGAAATGACCAAGTATGCTGCCAATTCTTACTTGGCTACCCGCATTTCTTTTATGAATGAAATAGCCAACTTATGTGAAAAACTTGGAGCAAACGTAGACATGGTACGTATCGGCATGGGAAGTGATTCTCGTATAGGTAAACGATTTCTTTTTCCTGGAGTGGGATTTGGTGGCAGTTGTTTCCCTAAAGATGTGCAAGCATTGGCTAAAACGGCCGTTGAAAATCAGTATGATTTCAAAATCCTGAATTCCGTACTTGAAGTTAATGGCATTCAACGATCCATCATAGCTAAGAAAATCATTGAGCACTTTAATGGTGATGTCAAAGGAAAAACCATTGGCCTTTGGGGCCTGGCATTCAAACCCAATACCGATGATATCAGAGAGGCGCCGGCAATCTATACCATTAATGAGCTATTAGCCGCTGGAGCACATGTAAAAGCTTTCGATCCTGAAGCCATGGATAATATCAAAGCAATGTATGGCGACAAGATCCAGTTATGCAAAGATCAGTATGAAGCAATTATAGATGCTGACGCTTTGGCTATTGTCACAGAATGGAGTGTCTTCCGTACGCCAAGCTTCAAAGTAATTAAAGAACTACTCAAAAATCCGATTATCTTTGATGGTAGAAACTTGTATGATTTGAAAGAAATGAAAGAACAAGGATTCTATTATGAAAGTATTGGCCGCAATAAAGTACTATAAGCATACTCCCTCATTAGCAGTGGTCTACTTCCCACTGCTAATGTTGTTACTACCTCAGCTAGTCAACGCTCAGTTTGGTGGATTTTTTAATTATAAATTCATCAGTCTTCCCAATTCAGCCCGAGTTTCTGCTTTAGGCGGTAACCTGATCACTGTCATGGATGATGACATCAATCTGGCATATGCCAATCCATCTCTTTTAAATCCACAGATGCACCAGCAAATTGGGTTTAGCCACAGTTTCCACATGGCAGACATCAATCATGGTTATGTAGCTATGGGGCTTCATAATGAAAAGTTGGCTACTACTTTTTATGGGGGCATCCACTACATGGGATATGGAGAGCTGCAATTGACCAATGAGTTTTTTCAAAACCTGGGCACCTTCAAAGCGAATGAAGTAGCCTTAACTGTTGGAGCAGGTCGAATGGTTGATGAGAGAGTATCATTGGGGGCCAATGTTAAATTCATCAATTCAAGATTAGAGGCATATAGTTCTTCTGCTCTGGCAGCCGATATAGCCGCTACATATAGTGATACCGCTTCAAACTTCACCGCTGCATTAGTTATCAAAAATGCCGGTTTTGTACTTTCTTCTTACACAGATTTGGAAAACTCAAGTGAAGAATTACCTTTTGAGATTCAATTGGGTATTTCGAAAAAATTGAGATACCTGCCTTTCCGTTTTTCCATAATTATGACCAACCTACAAAGATGGGATTTGCGCTATGATGATCCTAACCAAGTAGACGATCCAGGATTCTTTGGAGAGGGCGATACCAATAATGACTCTCCATTTATAGACAATCTATTCCGTCACTTTGTATTCAATGGTGAATTTTTGATTGGCAAGCGTGAAAACTTTAGGATGAGAGTAGGATACAACAATTTCCTAAGACAAGATTTGAATGTGGATGAATTTGCCAGCTTGGCGGGCTTTAGCTTTGGATTCGGCATCAAGGTAAATCGGTTCCGATTAGACTATGGTAGAATGACCTACCATATTGCAGGGGGCACCAATCACCTGAGTGTTTCTACTAATTTGCAAGAATTCAAATAGGGTTTAGTTTTCTTTGAAGTTCCTCTTTGAAAAAATCAGGGCAATGGCTGCACTATGAGTCAATACTACCACAGCAGTCGCAATTATCTTTTGAGTTAAGGTGTTTGTCCCTAAAAGGATGGGAAAAAATGCGCCTAAAATAATTAGTATCGAGGCTAAAGCTTTATTATTCATATTTGGTTCTTTATAAATTCAACCTAATTAAATGGATTGAGTTCTTAGGTTTTAGTCCATTAAGTTTTTTCCGACAAAATTTTGACAAAAGATTTATTTTATCATGGGGGCGCTGGAGTTACATGGAGTGTTTTTGGTTGCATATAAAAACACACAACCAAAAACCAACAACTAAAAACTAATATTTCGCCGGCACTCCATCTCCGGGAAGTGCACCCTTCATAAATTCTCTCAAGTGTTCATTGGCACTCTCCAGATCATCTCTTCTTAGGTACATCATGTGACCACTTCTGTAACCTTCGAAACGGAAGCGATCTTTCATTCTTCCACTTGGATCGATGTGCCACATGGTATATTTAGCATTAAAATAAGTAGTCGCACCATCGTAATAGCCGGACTGAACCATTACTTTCAAGTAGGGATTTTGAGCCATAGCTTGTCTTAGATTTTCACCAGTACGATCGTTGCTTCTGTCCCAAGGCCTAACGGGTCCAAACATATTGTACTTGACATCTGTCTCGTACTTCAGGATGTTTTTGAAATAGTAATTAATAGCCGGTGTAAAAGAGTGCAACCAAGAAGTAATTTCAGAATTGTAATCAGGACTTTCACCCGCTATTTTTCTATCCATTCCTTTGTACCTCGAATCCAGGCGACCTACCGTGTACCCACCTCTTTCTCTCAATAGATCTTTCCAAAAGAATGAATAAGGTACGTCCAGATTGTGCTGTAAAATCGTTTCCTGGCTCAAACCAGAATAGTAAGCCATTTTTTTAGCCGCTTCATGTCTTTCTTCGGAAGTTACAAAACCTCCTTTTGCAATGGTAGGGATCAGCTCTTCTATGGTATATTTTTCTACTTCTTCTAAAAATGGCAGCAAATCTTTGGATTGTAATTCAGGAGCCAAGACTTTGTGGTACCAGGCCGTCGCCGCAAAGTAAGGCAAGCGATTGGCCGCTCCAACGCTTCCTCCGCGTCTGTTGCCTTGGTTGGCTTCTACGCCCAATTCTGTAGGAGAAACTAAGATTACTCCATTCAAGTACATCCACTGTGAATTTTGTAATTGCAATGCTAAGCCAGATACACGAGTGGTGCCGTAACTTTCACCAATTAAAAACTTAGGCGACTCCCAACGGTTGGTACGACTCACGAAAGTGTTGATCCATTCCGCCAGGTATTTGATATCAGCATTTACACCAAAGAAAGTCTTTTTATCCACTTCCTTATCCAAAATTCTAGAATAACCCGTATTCACCGGATTGACAAAAACAATATCAGCGACATCTAAAACGGAATATGGATTATCCTTGATCCCATAAGGCTGTATCGGATAGCCTTCATCATCGATCTTCAAAATCTTTGGTCCGGTATAAGCGATGTGCATCCAAACCGAAGCTGAGCCCGGTCCACCATTAAAAGAGATTAGTAGGGGCCTATTGGTTTTGTCTTGCACATCGGTACGCTCATAGTAAGTGTAAAAAAGAGAAGCAATGGGCTCACCATCTTCGTTCCAAACCGGCTGTGTTCCGGCAGTGGCTTTATAAGGTACTTTTTGGCCTTTGATGGTTATTTCATGTTCAGAAGTCACTGCTGATTCTACTTCCAGCATACGTCCTTGTGCTACGGCAGATTGCACGACAAACAGTAGCATAATGAAAAGTGGAAAAAGTTTTTTCATACTTATTGATTAGTAATTAATAGGATATTGGTTAAGAAAATGGTGTGTAAAATAGGAAATTAATCAATCCAAGTTGTGATGTATGACTTTCTCTCTTTAGTGATACGACGCAGGCAGGTATTTTCGATCATCAATTGTCTGAATCAGGATTAACAGGATTATACGATGATCAGGATTTTATGGATATTTTGGATTAAAGATCTTTTTGAATTGAAGGCTTTTACCTCCAAAGTTGATTAGGAGACCCACTGGCTTATCGTAAGCAACAACATAGTTTTTGGCTTGAGCTAAATGTACATCTTCCAGATTGATCACGGCTTTGAGTTCTACAATCACTTGGGTTTCCACCACAAAATCAGCTCTGCGGGTACCTACTTCAATTCCTTCGTAGTAAATGACATGCTCTTCTTCTAGAGTGAAAGAAAGTCCGGCTCTCTCCATTTCAATAGCTAAGCAACGCTGGTAGATTACTTCCTGAAAGCCATTACCCAGTGTGTTGTGTACCTTCATCGCACATCCATTGATCTTGTAGGTCATCTCGTTGAGTGTCATCATTTCAGCTTAAAAAATTAACATCAAAAAAGTAGTTAAAATCCAGGTAATCCTGGCATCCTGCAAATCCTGATTCAGACAATGGGGTAATTAAAGGTCTTGGATACAACGGACAGAAAGTCCGCAGACGCGAATGTAGTTGACACGGTATAACTCACCGCTACCTTTGTAGAAGCCATAATACCATGCGTTGCTAATCCCGTCAGGAGTGCTAGACCAAATAGAAGCCGTAGCTACCCAAGTAGTTGAAACTAATACCGAAGTTGCGCCAGTCACCCAAAAGGGCATTGATTCCACTTTCACCTCCATCAATCAGAGCTTCGTAAGTTGCTTTCTTACTACCAAAATGATCAACTAAAGCGTCAATCTTTTCTTTCGAGGGTAAACGCCACCCTCTAGGACAAGCTCTCTTTGCAGCATCCCAAGTATACAATCGCCCATATTTCTCTCCATTTTTAGGATCGCCATTATAAAACCAACACCCTTTCCCCATAAGTTCAACAGTTTTGTAGACTTGTTCATCGTGAGTATCTGTGAAAAGGTTAGATGAGTTGGCTGTGGTAACAACCTGGGAAGTACCTCCTACTTCCATACCGATAGCTTTTATTACAAAATCAAATCCACCCTTTTCAAACAGGTCTACATAGTGAATGTCGCCAAAAGATGGCGGGATGTCACAGACTTCCAGTCGCACCGGGATCACATAGATCTGCTCATACGGAATCTCTTCCAGGGTATCCAGTGCCAGTTTGAATTCCCGCTGCACATATCCACGCTTAGAAACAGAGTGTTGAGAAAAGAAGACGATGATAAATCGTGCTGATTGGATAGCCTTAGGAATTTCTCTCCGCCAATTTTGGCCGGGTAGCAAGTCCATTTTATCCATCCATGGGTTGAAGTCAGCCGCTTTTAGTTGGTGGTAGTACTTCATCACCTGAGGTTTGTCTTCGCTGGCGTGGCAAAGAAAGATTCTATTTTGAGGTTTACTAGACATGAATATTGTTTGGCGGTTTATTCAGTAGCATTGTAAGTTAAGAAATTAATAGAATAATTGAGAAGTGGAGGTGAACGCAAAGGCGCTAGGATAATGCTAGGAACGCTAAAAAATCCGGTAATTTTTAAAGGGAATAAGACCAAGAATCTATCAAGCATTTTTAGCGCACTTCGCGAGACCTTCGCGTCTTTGCGTTAAAAAAAGCTCATAAAATCAAAAAAGGACAGCATCGAAATCGATGCTATCCTTTGAAAGTGGGCGATGATGGATTCGAACCAACGACCCCCTGCTTGTAAGACTTATAAACCATAGAACATTCGACACACACAGTGTTGTATAAGCCTGAAAATCAATATTTATAACTATCATATCAGACCATATTAAGCCAAATAAGTTTTATATTGCATGCAAATAGCATGCAAATTTTAAAACGTTTCGTATGGTTTCATTAAAAATCATTCTTGATAAGCGCACCCCTAAAAAGGATGGCACCTGCCCTCTCAAAATAAGGATCATCTATAACCGCCAAACTTATCATATGGCACTCGGATATAGTGTTCTTGCTGAGGATTGGGACAGTGCAAATCAAAAGGTAAAAAAGTCTTCTAAATCAATTGGAAACGTAACACGTTTTAATGCACTAATTCATAAAGAAAAACAGAAAATCTTTGATGGTATTTCCAAATTAGATACAGACGGCCAACTTGAAAGTATGTCTTTTGCTGAGATCAAGAAAAGGATTTCAAACTCTAATGCAGAAACAATGGTATTGGCCTATGGTGAAGAAGTTATTGCTCTTATGAAAGAAGCTAATAAGCATGGTAATGCTCGTGTCTATGACACAATGCTGCGTAGTGTTCGTGACTTTGTACAGGGAAAGGATTTTCCTCTCAAACAAGTGTCCTATTCATGGCTTAAAAAATACGAAGCATGGTATTTATCAAAAGGTAACTCTTTGAATGGTATGTCAGTTGTTCTTCGTACCCTAAGAGCTTTATTCAATAGGGCAATAAAGGAAAAACGTGTTTCTCAAGACTACTACCCTTTCAATGATTACAAAATCAAGTCACAAAAGACACGCAAACGGGCAATCAGTCAGGATGATATTCTTAAACTGAAAGCATTCGAACCAACAACAGATAGGCAAAAACGAGCGCAGGACTATTTCTTTATTAGTTTCTATATGATGGGGGCGTCCTTTGTCGATATTGCCTTTTTAAAGGTTAGCGACATTATCAAAGATCGCATTGAGTATACTCGTAAGAAAACAGGGCAATTGCATTCCATCCCATTGTCCCCTCCTCTCAAGACCTTGTTAAACCCATATCTCGTAAATAAAGAACAGGATCAATTCATTTTGAATGTGATTAAGGATACCACCCCAGAAAAACAGATTATCAGTGTGAGAGATGAATTAAGACGTTATAATCGCTCGCTTAAGGAAATTGGTAAAAAATGCGGTATTGAGACCCCTATTACAAGTTATGTATCTCGTCATACCTATGCCACGATTGCAAAATTCAAGGGTGTACCCACAGCAATTATCAGTGAGGCTTTAGGTCATAGCTCCGAAGAAGTTACCCAAATATATTTAGCTTCTTTTGACAAAGATGTCTTAGATCAATATCATCATACAATTATAGAAGATTAAACAACTATGTGTTTTATCTAATAATGATTACTCCTTAACGATTGACCAGCGTATTAAATAAGAGCGATATTCCAAATGGAATATCGCTCTGTAATCTTAGGCTCTCTTTTGCCTAACAATAGACGTTAATCTATCTTTCCAACCTTCAGTATGCAATATTCGATCAAATTGCTCTTCAGGTAGGTTTTTAATGTCTGTTCTGGATAATTTCGACGTTTCTTCCCAGTTCTGGTAAAGAACATAAATAGCATTTCCATACTTTAAGTGTTCAAATACTACCAAATCATCAGCAAACTTAGCTCCAAAATATCCACGTAGTCCACTCAATCCAATTAAAATTTTTTCAGGATTTAGGCGTACAAGTGTATCATATTTTTCTGCAACTGCTCTTTGAGTTTCAGTGTTTGGTCTTCGCATTCTTCTTAAAATTCTGGACAAATCAATATCTCTATTTCCAGGAGGAAAAATATCCCAATTAATTGTCTCAAATTTTAGGAACTCATTATTTGCAATATTTGCTGGAAAAATGTTGACTTGACTGAGTTTGTGAACAACCTCTTGTAACAAATTTAGAGCATAAAGTAAATCATCATCAAATCCTGAAGATGTCTTTGACAGAACTGAATTGACTTTAAGAACAAACGTATAGAAATTTTGTCCTTCATTAGTCTTAAAACCTACAAGATCAATCTCAATTTGGCTTTTTCTGGGTTCAATAAGTTCCCTTTGATAAACTTGCTTTGTTACAACTAGTGTAAAAGAGCCCTTAGAGGGATCACCAAAGGGATATCTACTCCCTAAATTGAAACGCTTATTCACTTTGGGCAAGTCTCTCCTAATGATCATTTTACCAGTTAGGTTTCGTTTACAATAACGACCTAAACCGGGATTAGGAATAAATGATGATTTAAAGTCAAGTTTACCATTTTCCAATTGAATGCCAATATGTTTTAATTTTCCATTGGCTAAATCTTGTTCGGAAATTGTAAGGACTGATGCAACGATAACTTCATCGTTGTCAATCAACTCTAGTCTTGAGTTGATAAAGCGAGGAATTTTTCTGTAATTCTTCGACATTTGAAAAAATTTTATTAAAGGCTAGATTTTATTTATAGGCACTAGCTGAAATGACCTATATCTTGCCCAGAATAAAAAATTCACTATATTGCAGTCCCTAATTGCTTGGAAGTAAAAGATATATTCTGGGACTCAGATACGTCTTTTCTTCCAGCAAACTTCATACCAATTGTTTAAAAAAGCATTTTTTAAGACAAAATGTCTCAAATGACAGATCACAGCCATTGTTTCATTGACTAATGCTAGAATTTTATGTCATATCCCTGCCATTTTTAATATATAACTGTACATGGCAGTCTTAACATTAGCTCAATACCTTTTATGGTAAAAAATTATTCCTCTACATCGTTAAAATATCCAAATGATGGATTTAGGCAATAAAAGCGAAGTTATATGCTTAGAAAGCAAGGCATTCTATATTTTAATGGAGAATGTAATCAACCGCTTCAAACATCATCATGAAAAAGAGCACGATAAATGGATCAATGACGAAGAGGCTATGCACCTACTCCGTATAAAATCACGCACTACTTTACAAAAGCTACGTGATGAAGGCCGTATTCGGTATTCACAACCTACTCGCAAACTTATTTTATATGATCGTGATTCTCTTCTTGAATATTTAGACTTCCACGCAAAAGACACTTTCTAATGGAAAAAGAAAAACTTGCTCAAGTTCAAAGGGGCTTTAATGATGGCTACATCTTAGAAAAAAATGCTCCTGATTTATCGCGAACACTAATAGATGGTTTTGAGGACAAAAACCACCCTTATGCTATTGGGTTTGAAGCAGGAGCTCGCACTTACATAATGGACAAAATGAAGGAACAGATTAAAAATAAGTCACATGGACAAGATCAGGACTTGAATCAAGATTACGATAGATAGTCCCCTGCCCTTTGTGCGACAAAACCTAACCAAACAAACGTTTAAAAAATGAAGCATTCTTCAGCTCATCATTTTCAGCCTTAAGAGTCTTCATTTTGACAGACATAGCTTTTAATCGCTTTTCAGCATTTTCCCTGCGTATTGATTCCTCTATAGCTTTACGTTCAACAACAGCCCTACTCTCACCTTGATCCCTTTGATCTGTCAAAAGTTTACCGATAGGTGCGCCTATCTCCAACGCTTTTTCCAGTTGATCTTGAATGCGACTTTTATCTTCTCTTAATTGGTCACGCTCAGAATTGAGCTGATCTATTAAGGTTTGAGCACTTGTAAGTTTCTCTTGAAGAATGAGCATTTCATACTTCACACTTTTTTGTGTGTACCCCTGTGCAATTTTCTCATTTGTTTGTTTACTATCCTGTGTACCCCCCTGCTCTTTTAAACGGTTCAGTATAGATTCATGACCGTAGACACGCTTTAACTCAGATAAATCTATTTTTTCATTGTTATCTTCATCAAGTATAACACTGATGCCCTTTTTCTTTATGTGATTATAAAAGGTTCGCCGAGAGACTCCAGCCAGTTTTGCAGCCTTAGTTTTATCAAATAGCATCAATTTGCCTCATGTGAATCTGTGTATACCTTGCACAATAATTGCACAGTACCTTACACATTAAAAGGCTAGATAGCACGTTGGCTTGCACACAGGGTAACACTGTTTACATGTATACTGTGCAATTTGCACATAAAGTTTACACTTATTGCACGTTACCTTCACGGCAATTACATACACAGTATACGTGTGTAAGCAGTGTTACTATTTTTGTACTATTTTTCCAAGATGCTTTGTTAAAGAGGCTTCAAAGGTATACACCCTCCCTGCCCTATTGTGTGTAATGTGTGTAGTATTGTGGGTAAGTTTACACTGTGTTATAGTGTTATTCTCGAATCGCCCTATTCTTGGGTATTCAAATTCATCTATTCAAATCTAACAGGAGAAGCGCAAAGCAATCTAAGAGGCTAAAATAGAAAAACCGTAGCGCCAACTACGGTTCTTCAGATCAGAGTGTAACTCCATAATTCCTAAACCAATGGTATCGCTCTGTGATTCGGAATGCAAGATAAAAGTGATTTCTTGCAACACTTTTTTGCACCCTAATTCAGCATTTTTGAAAAGCTTGCTTATTAAAATATGTACACAATATCAAAGCAATCCAAACCCAAATTCCGGGCATTTTCTCTTTTGGCTCACACACAAACTCTAATGAAATACAAGCCTCATTTTATGGCTGAAATTGATCCATCAAAGCCCAAAAGAAAAAGCATGGTAGCACCACATGATAACGGAACATTCGTTAAGCCCATTAAACAATGTTTCATCAAAAATCCTCGCTTGATGCCTATGACCAGAATAATGCTCACTTTGTTAGCTGGATGGGCGGGGCAGGGGACTGCAATTGAAACGACAACAGGCATAATAGGCAAACATCTTAGCCGATGCCGTAGGCAAGTATTTCGTTATTTACAGGACGCTGTAGAAGAGGGGTATTTGGGGTATAGCAAAACCAAAGACAGAATAGGGCGGATCACTGGCATAAAAATCTGGCTTAACTTTGGAGCCATCAAATTCAGAACTCAGAAACAGGCTGCCAATCAAGGCCAATCAATGGAAACAAGGCCCAAAGCCGTAAAAAACCTAGCTGTGACTCAAAAGGCTGAAACTAACTGTAAACATTTATACAATATAAAAGAAGACGAAGAATTATGGAGTAAATTGGCAAAACTTGCCACCACAATGGGGTATATTGAAGGGTATAGTACTTCAAGTTGATCCAATGTAGACCACAATTCAGCTTTAAATTAATGCCATGAACATGGCAAATGATGAGCCTTGCTAGTGAAAATAAAAAGAGTGCGTAATGAATAGCAAACAAGCAAAGCAGCTAGATTTTCCCAAGTTGCTAGAAATAATGGGTTATGTTCCTGCCAGAG
>JBCBCD010000070.1:0-14107 GCA_038530915.1 Bacteroidota bacterium | reverse complement strand
ACCCCCGATATCTACACCTTCGGTTACTATCTTTCCCTACACGACGCTTCCGATCTGTGCATTGGAAGCAATAGGTGAAATGATTTGGCGACTGAATAGAGAATAATTTTCATAAAGGTTGAAGTCCATTTCAGAAGCTCGATTGAAACCAAAGCCATTGTCATTACCACTAACTTTGGTGTAAAGCATCTCCTCTTTAAATTTTCCTGGATTTTTATAAGCCAATTTGGCCTGGGATTCCGACAAATAAACAATTCCCTGTCGGTTAGAGTCCAAGGTACCATCTATATCTCCTACTTCATAACCCAATATTTTTTCAGGAG
This sequence comes from Bacteroidota bacterium, assembly GCA_038530915.1. Taxonomy (GTDB): domain Bacteria; phylum Bacteroidota; class Bacteroidia; order Chitinophagales; family Saprospiraceae; genus JANQPA01. The sequence continues at coordinate 13,784 of JBCBCD010000070.1, read as the reverse complement.
CATCCAAAAATTTTATGTTTCCTTTTACATAAACTTCGCAAGTATATTGTTCAATTTGATTTAGATAATACTTCCTTTTTTTAATGGCTTCCCGAATAACTCTGTAAGCGGGATCTTCGCTATCTGCTTTTACTTCTACAGTAGAAAGTTTTACTGATTCTGATTCAAGCTGAACATTTTTAGTAATGGCTTCAGTATTAATGTCAACCGTAATCACTTTTTGTTTGTATCCTACATATTGGTATACCATTTGATAAGTCCCCGGTTCTAGGTTGATGGTGTAGACACCTTCCACATTGGAAGTAGTGCCTTTGGTACTTCCTTTTACGTAAATACTTGCAAAAGGCAAAGGCTCACCATTGGTGTCCGTAATGGTACCGCTTAATTGCGCACTTAAACATGAAATACCAACAAAAAAGAAGCATAAAAAAAGAGTATAAATTCTCAAGATCATATGAAGATTGTTTTGGCATTTTACAAAACGTTCCAAATGTAAATTAGATTGAGTGGAAACGCTTAGTAAAAGGATGAAATGCGGAAAAACTTATAAGTATGGAGGGAGGAAATAGAAAAATGGTTGTTTTAGGCAAGAAACAGGAGAACATTTCATACCTTCCTACAGACTGAAGATTGTGAGTTATCCAATAATGTTTTGTTTGAATCCAGTTTTCCTTTTAAAAAGTGCTACTTTTTAAAAGGAAAACTGGATTCAAACAATGAAGTTGTTTAAAAACTCCTCAATGAATACTTGGTAACTCATTGAACGCCAATACAGCAGCTATTTTTTGTCCTCGTCCGTACGGACGAAACAAAAAAGAAGCTTTGTCTTGACTTCCAAGCAATTACCAATCAAATCATCAGGAATTCTTAAACAACTTCAATCTAATGATTAATTGGCGAATCCGTAGACTAAGACAGATTTTTATATTCATTCAAGTTAATTCTTAATAATCATCTTATTGGACAATCGCAATGTTTTATCATTATTGCTGCGACGCAAAATATGGTACGTTCTTGTTTTCTGCATTTTTAGTTGGTCATTGATCATCTTATCCTTTGGTGTTACCTTAGGTTGAGGGTTCATCTCACATTCTTCACCTAATTCACGCAATACGCTACAATAGTGATCTTTATCAAATAAACCTGCGTCCTCATATGCTTTTTTCACTTTGGGGATGTAATCTTTGAAGCGCAATACACCAACCCACTCAGAAGCATTCCAAACCATATCAGGATCGCTAAATCCAACGTCTAATATTTTCTTTTGCGAAGCTTCATCTCCATGTGTAAATAGATTGAGGTCTAATATTTCTGCTTTTTCATAAGCTGCCAATCTATCTTTCTTGGTCAACAAATCAGCAAAAATTGGCTTAAAATTATACAGGTATTTTAAGTCATCAGTATCTCCATAAACGGCCATGTCTTCTAATTGAGACAGGACCTCAAAACGCCATTCAAAAGGATTATCTCTCATGACCTCAGCTGCTGCTTGAGTTGCATCTTCAAACTTATAAAATATGCTGATTCGCAGAAGTGCTAAGGCTATTTTCTTATCATTCTCATCGCCATTTACCCATCTTTGCTCATCTTTGGTCAAAATTTCAAAAGCGGCTTTACCCAAAGCATCATCATTCATTAATTTTAAACTGTACTCCATGGCACCAAGTACATTACATAGGTATCCATTGTTTCTTATTGCAGTGGAATCCAGGTTCTCGATCTTTGCCAATAAATTAGAGGCTAAATCTTTCATTTCATATATAGCTGCTAAAGGGGCCCATGTAACAACTTCTGCCTTGGTTTCTGTTTTATTAGCTAATTTTGCTCTAATGGTTGATCGGACAAAATCCGGATCAAGAAAGGCAAAGTAGTTGGCCGCCGCCATAATAATGTCGGGATTATTGGAATTGACAAACAAGTCCCTAACCAATGCTTCAAAATCCAAGTTGCCCATTTTCGTCAATGCCCATATGGCATCAGCCGTATTTTCTTCTTTACGATCATTTAAAAAAAGCCTGATGTATCTCAGCTTAGTAGAGGGCCTAAGGTTGGGCTTATGGAAAAAACTCAATGCTTCCTTCCTTTTGTACCTATTACCACTATTCAACCAGGCACTTATAGAATCTCTGGATGGTGTGGAAGTTGCTTTAAAATCATCAAACCTCAATGCTCTAAAGCTGGTTTGTGGACTGCTATTCTCATCAAAAATAACTTTGGTTCTCATAAAGTGATATTCAAATGGCTCATCTTCATAAGCTGTCACTTCAATTCCATTTTCAATGGTTGTTATCTGTTGTGATTCTAGAGTAGCTCTTGGGTTGGCTTCTACTTCTTTATAATAAATTCTTGGAAAAATGTTTACCTCATAATCTATTTTATAACGTGTTGCTGGCTTTAGGTTCATTTCCGGGTTTCCCCCGTCTAGGATAAACATAATCTGTTGCCTCTTAAATTCTGGAAGAGTGATGTGGTATAAACCTATTTTTTCAAGAAAAACTGGCTGGTCATCAGCATGACTCATCAGTAGCAATTGTGAATTACGATCGTAATCAAATCTTTCTTCAATTAGTTCAACCTGTGCATTCAACAGTTGAATACTCAAGAGGAAAATTGCAAGACCAGTAATTTTTTTCATGACCTATGGTTTATTGGAATGTAATAATTGACGTTGCCTCCAGCTAAGCTTTTTTGTTTCTTTTGGGAGTAAAGTTTTCAGACTTTCTTTTTTATGTAGTCGTATATTTTTTACGATTGTCAACAGCAAATTCTCGTCTGCTAAAATTAAATGTTTTTTTAAGGTATTTATTTTTTCCTGATCCTCTATATTTTCACTCAATATATAGTGAGGTAAGGTAGCTTGCAAAAGAAAGGAGTATTGCGCTTTTTTCATGAGTTCGTCAAAGGGATAGATGATTTTTTTTGCAATTGCCACATTTTCATTTTTTGCTAAACGAACTAAAAACAAACGATAATCCGCCAACTCTCCTCTTTTTAATAAATCATCCATACAAGCCTGAATAATGGGGGCATACTCTTTCTTATTCAATTCTACGGCTACCAGACAAGCTATGATCCAATTCCATCTATGATGTGAAAAACCCTTGGCCTGCTGAATGGTATTCAACTTTTCAGTCATTACTTTAAAACTGTCACTGTGAGGAGGAGCTTCTAAGTAAAACTTGAGGTCCATTAATACTTCACCATATATAGGTGCTTCTATAGATTCTGATTCAAACATTAAGCGATAGGTGTCTGGGAGCATACCTATATAATTGGTTTTGCTCAATATTTTGAGTGCATGCTTGATCTCTTCAGGATCACCTTGAGGCAATTTTATTTGTTGCTTAGCTGCTGTTAGTTGTTTTTCCCATTCTTCGAGAGCTTCAGTAATCCACTTGACCAAACCAGCATTCTTTGAGCTTTTAAGTGGCTTTAAAACTTCATTTATTTCCTTGAGTTCCCAGATATAATTTTTAGTTTCTTTAGGATCTAAGATGGGCACTTTATTGGTAGATAATTCTTCTAATATTCTAAACTTACTATAATTACTATTGGGATCATATCTATATGTCGGATCATTCTGATGATCTTCCCAATCTCTATAATTAAAGTAATCATCTTCAGAAATACCTTTCCAGGAAGAATAGTTGGATGAATAGTCAGAAAATCCCATTACTACTCTCACTTGAGTTTCCCAATATTCGCAAATACCGCCTGGTTTAGGTTGTATTCCTATTTTTATAAGTTTTTCAGCATTGGCCTCAATAATAATGTGTTGATATAAGTCATAGAACGTCTCAGCTTGATCGATTCCAAAAGGAATTTCTAAAGATTTTAGTTGATTGAGCAATGGCCGCCCACCCCGACAATTATCATAAGATTGGTAAGTACTTTCGATGCCGATGGCTTCCATGGAAATCCTTTCTGCACCGATATTTTTGATAACAAACTCATAAGTCAATGACTTACGATCAAAGTTTTCGGAATAAATTTCTACCTGACTAAAAATATTAGTCCAAATACAGAAATAAATCAATATTGAAATGTTTAATCTCTTCACGCTATTTAGTTTAATCTATTAAACAAAAAGTACCATTTCAACCTATTACATTCCAAGAAATGGTAGACATAACAAATGACAACCTTAACATTGACTTTTGTCACCCCTAGCGCTTTGCAAATCAAGTAGTTTAGTTTCAGTTTTGAGATAAGCATTAGAAACACGCAATAGCCAAAAGTACCATGCAGACGATTGAATCAACAAAATCTTCCCGTATTCAAGATCAAACTAATTGTTACCATTGTGGCGAGCAATGTAGCAATGATCAGATACAAATTGAAGACAAACATTTTTGCTGCGAAGGTTGCAAAACAGTATATGAGATATTGAATGAAAATGACCTTTGTCAGTATTACAATATCGATGAAAATGCAGGAGTATCATTAAAAGGGCAAAAGAGCCTTGAATATGCTTTTTTGGAAGAAGTCAATGTCCAGGAACGTTTGATTGATTTTACGGATGGTGATCTAACAAAAGTGACTTTCTATCTTCCTCAAATCCATTGTGCATCCTGCATTTGGCTGCTTGAAAACCTTTACAAACTCTCGGATGGGATCAGCAGTTCAAAGGTTAACTTCCTAAAAAAAGAGATATACATTACTTATAAAGAATCGATAACCAACTTGCGCAAAGTAGTAGAAGTACTAGCGAGTATCGGGTATGCCCCTAGCATCAACTTTAATGATCTAGAACAAAACGAAAAACCAGTCATTGAACGCAAGTTTTTTTACAAGCTAGGGGTAGCCGGTTTCGCCTTTGGGAATATCATGCTTTTGAGTTTTCCCGAGTATTTAGGACTAAATGAATTAAACGGCGCAGAATTTTTTACCCTTTTTGGGTACCTCAACATATTATTAGCTACACCACTTGTTTTTTATAGTGGTGCAGGATATATCAAATCGGCTTGGTGGGGCTTAAAGCAACGCAACCTCAATATTGATATGCCAATAGCCATTGGTGTACTTACTCTTTATGGCAGAAGTGTCTACGAAATCGTTAGCGGTACGGGTGCGGGCTACCTCGACAGTTTGGCAGGTTTAATTCTGTTTTTATTAATTGGTAAATGGTTTCAACAAAGAACCTACCATCACATTTCATTTGAAAGAGATTACAAATCCTATTTCCCTATAGCCGCAACATTAAAAAGAAAGGATCTATCCACGACTACCATATCCTTAGATCAACTAAACCCCGGTGACACTATATTAGTAGGTCATAAAGAGTTGATACCTGCTGATGGAATTCTTATCAGAGGGCAAGCTGAAATTGACTACAGCTTCGTTACGGGTGAATCCGCTGCTGTTTTTCCGGAAGAAGGTGAAAAGATATATGCCGGAGGTCGACAAATGGGAGAAACGGTGGAGATTAGTCTCACTAAGAGAGTCTCTCAATCCTACCTAACTGAGCTTTGGAACGATGAAGCTTTCACCAAGACAAAAGATTCTGAAACCGTAAAACTGGCAGACAGAGTAGGTAAGGTTTTCACCTTTGTTATCCTTTTGATTGCAGGAATAACATTAGCTTATTGGTTGCCTCGTGATATTGGAACAGCCGTTAATGCCTTTACAGCTGTTCTTATCATAGCTTGTCCTTGTGCGGTTGCTCTTGCCATACCATTCATCTTTGGCAATGCCATACGTATTTTTGGACGTCACCAGTTTTATTTAAAAAACACATCGGTTATTGAAAGAATCATAACGACCAATCGATTTGTTTTTGATAAAACAGGAACTTTGACCAATAGAGAAAAAGGGAATATTGAGTTTTTAGGTACTCCTTTGAGTTCGACAGAAAAGCAGATTTTACAGACTTTAACCAAACATTCCTCTCATCCACTTAGTAGAAGAATCAATCATTTTGTAAGTGAAGATTTAAAGGACCAATCCTATATTGATCCTTGTCTTACTAAGGTGAAAGAATGGGAAGAAATAGTAGGTAAAGGAATACAAGGCATTATATGTCAAAAGTTTATAAAGCTGGGTTCTAAATCATTCATGGATACTTTTTTACATGACAAATGTGATGAAGCCGGCAATGTCTTTTTACAAATAAACAGTGAAATCAGAGGCTCTTTCAAGATGGATAATCTTTTCAGGGAGGGTGCCTATGAAGTACTAAATTACTTCAAAAACAGAGGAGATATCTTTTTACTTTCTGGGGATAATGATAAGACCAAATCCATTTTGGCTCCCATTTTTGATGATAAATCGCACCTTATGTACAGGCAATCGCCGAAGGACAAATTAGCTTTTATCAAGCAACAACAAGATGCGGGATATCAAATTGGTATGCTTGGTGATGGACTAAATGATGCCGGAGCACTACAACAAAGTGATTTAGGGATAGTAGTCGCTGAAAACACCAATAACTTTACGCCTGCCTGTGATGCCATAATTGCAGCAGAAGAATTTAAAAATTTACCCACATTTGTAGACTTCGCCAAAGGAAGTTTGAGACTGGTATATTGGGCATATGCCTTTGCCTTGGTCTACAATATCATTGGATTAAGTTATGCGGTACAGGGAGAATTATCGCCTATTGTAGCCGCTATTCTCATGCCACTGAGTTCCATTTCCATCGTTGCTTTCGGAACGCTTTCCAGCAATATTTTAGCTCGCAAAAAAGGCTTATAAGAGCAATAAATAGGTTTGTCTCAAAAGCCTTCGTGCTTTTTCGCCAGCGAATAATATGTTGTTTGAGTCCATTTTCCCTTAAAAGCTCTGCTTTTTAAGGGAAAATGGACTCAAACAAAACTTTCTTGGGCGACTCAAAACCAGGTACGAGGTGAGGCGACCCCATTGCCACATATCTATTTTTCTAGATGTACATTTTTACTGAGAACACTGCAATTCTTACCAACCAATAAGAGGTGTCAAAAAGGGATGACTTTTATCACTCTCCGTTGTGATCATTATCATAAAGAAGCCACCTGTAGGACTTTATCTTGCAGAAAAATGACAATTCTATGAAAGTTATAATTCTCTTGATTTTGGTGAGTTTGGTTGTCGCACTTGGATTTTTGATGGCCTTTATGTGGGCAGTCAGAACAGGACAATTTGATGATGACTACACTCCCAGTGTGAGAATACTTTTTGACGATGAAACAAACGAAAAACAATAATCATTAAAAAAATCCTGACCTAAAATGGCACAAGTAGAAAAATTTACTTATGACAACGCCATCGTTCGCAACTTTGCTGTTGCTTGTATTATTTTCGGGGTTGTAGGTATGTTGGTAGGTTTAGTAGCAGCCTTCCAATTGGTTTTCCCTGAATTAAATTTTGGCATAGCAGAAACGACATTTGGCCGTATTAGACCATTACACACCAACGCAGCAATTTTCGCTTTCGTTGGTAATGGTATTTTTGCAGGGGTTTACTACTCCTTACAGCGCCTATTGAAGGCTCCAATGTACAGCAAGACTTTAAGCAACCTTCACTTCTGGGGATGGCAAGCTATTATTTTAGCAGCAGCCATCACACTTCCATTAGGTATTTCCGGTGGTAAGGAGTATGCAGAACTCGAATGGCCTATTGACATCGCAATTGCAGTAGTTTGGGTGATTTTCGGTATCAACATGTTTGGAACTATGTTGAAACGTCGTGAAAACCACTTCTATGTAGCCATCTGGTTTTATGTAGCTACTTGGGTCACTGTAACGGTTCTTCATATTGGTAATAACTTGGAAATTCCGGTTAGTCTTTGGAAAAGTTACCCGGTATTTGCTGGTGTTCAAGATGCTTTGATCCAGTGGTGGTATGGCCACAACGCGGTAGCATTCTTCTTGACTACTCCTTATTTGGGTTTGATGTATTACTTCTTACCTAAAGCAGCAAATCGTCCTGTTTACTCTTATAAGCTTTCTATTATTCACTTCTGGGCCTTGATTTTTATTTACATCTGGGCAGGTCCTCACCATTTATTGTATACCTCATTACCTGATTGGGCACAGTCCTTAGGAACTGTATTCTCCATCATGTTGATTGCTCCTTCATGGGGTGGTATGCTGAATGGTCTATTGACCTTGAGAGGGGCATGGGATAGAGTACGACAAGATCCAATTCTTAAGTTTATGGTAGTTGCCGTTACTGCTTATGGTATGGCTACTTTTGAGGGTCCATTGCTCTCTATCAAGTCTGTAAATGCAATCAGTCACTTTACCGACTGGACGATTGGTCACGTACACGTAGGTACATTAGGTTGGAACGGTTTCTTGACCTTCGGTATGTTGTACTGGATGGTTCCTAGAATTTTCCAAACCAAGTTGCACTCTATGAAGTTGGCCAATACGCACTTCTGGTTGGGTACTTTGGGTATTTTATTTTACTCCATTCCAATGTACTGGGCAGGTTGGACACAAGCTTTGATGTGGAAACAATTCACACCTGATGGTTTCTTGAAATATGGAAATTTCCTTGAGACAGTTACTCAGTTGATGCCAATGTATGCAATGCGTGCTTTGGGTGGTACGATGTACTTTGCAGGTGTATTGATGTCTGTGTGGAACTTGTTCAAAACCATGGCTAAAGGTAAATTATTGGCCTACGAACCAGCAGAAGCCCCTCCACGCACACCTATGTCAGGTGTACACAAAGGAGAGCACTGGCACAGATGGATTGAGCGTCGTCCGGTTCAGTTGTTGATAGGATCTACTATTGCCATTTTGATTGGTGGTATCGTTGAGATCTTCCCAATGATTATGATCGATAATAATGTACCAAAGATTGAAAGTGTCAAACCATATACTCCACTTGAATTGGCAGGCCGTGATATTTACATCCGAGAAGGTTGTAATACCTGTCACTCTCAAATGATCCGTCCTTTCCGTTCAGAAACAGAACGCTATGGCGAATACTCTAAGTCTGGCGAATTCATTTATGACCGTCCATTTTTATGGGGATCTAAGCGTACTGGTCCAGACTTACATCGTGTGGGTGGTAAGTATCCGGATAGCTGGCATTACAACCACATGCTGGATCCGGAAAGTATGTCTCCAAATTCTATCATGCCAATTTATCCATGGTTGATTAAAAATGAACTGAACACTGCGACTATGCCTAAGAAGATAGAAGTACTACAGTTTTTAGGTACTCCTTATCCAGAAGGCTTTGCAGATGAAGCAGTGGCAGATCTTGAAAAGCAAGCTGCACAGGTAGCTGCTAGCTTAAGAAATGATGGCATTGAAGATGAGAACTTAGAGAAACGTGAGATCATCGCATTAATCGCTTACTTACAAAGATTAGGTACGGACATTCAGCCCAAACCACAAGCTGAGAATATTGAATAAAAATGGTCATGCTGTTTGGCATATGCTAAACAGCATCACTACATCCATTAATCGCAAAACCATACATTATGTTTAAATATATTTTAGAACAAGCTGGCAATATCAACTGGATGGCATTATTCGCACTTATAACCTTCTTTACCGTTTTCTTGATCAGTGCAATTTTGATTTTCCGTAGAAATCCGGCTTTCATCAATCATATGTCCAATCTACCATTGGACGATAGTAATCCAATAACATCTGAAAATAAGGAGTAATGAAAAATAAAAATTTGAAATATTTTTTAATGACTGTTCCTTTTATGCTGCTCAGCGTAGCTACTTGGGCTGCTGCCGGAACGGAAGAGCAAGGATCTGATCCTTACTTCTATGACAGATTCCTTGCTTATGGCCTTTTCCTATTTGGTGGCTTAGCCATTTTGGGTGCTGTTTTAGCACTTTTCCAATTGCTAAACATCATGGTAAAAGTACAGCAGATTAGAATCTATCAGGAAAATGGATTGACTGAGTACTTAGATGAAATGAAGAAGCCAACAGAAAGCTTCTGGAAAAAACAATACAAGCGTTGGACCAATGTGGTACCTGTAGCTCAGGAACAAGATATTATGCTTGATCACGACTATGATGGCATCCATGAGTTGGACAACAGTCTTCCTCCTTGGTGGGTAGCGCTGTTCTATATTACCATTTTCTTTGCTGTAGTATATATGACTTACTATCACTTTAGTGGTATGGGTGCATCTTCTGCTCAAGCTTACGAAATGGAAATGGAACAAGCTGAAGCTGCGGTTGCTGATTACCTTTCAAGACAAGCTAACCTTGTAGATGAAACGAATGCAACCATCCTTGAAGGAGAAAGCGACCTGGCAATGGGTGAAACCATCTTCCAAACCAGCTGTGCTACTTGCCATGGTATGTTGGGAGAAGGTGGTATCGGGCCGAACTTTACTGATGAATACTGGATCCATGGTGGTGATATCAAAGATATTTTTAAAACCATCAAATATGGTGTGCCTGAGAAAGGTATGATCTCCTGGAAGTCACAGCTGAGTGCAGGTGATATGCACAAAGTGGCAAGTTATATCACCACTTTAGTAGGTACTGATCCACCTAATCAAAAAGAAGCTCAGGGTGAGTTGTACACTCCAGAAGAAGTTCCTGCTGCAGAGGCAAATCCACAAGACAGTACACAGAACCAGACATTAGGAATGAATGAAGAATAGATAATTTTAGTGGCTGTCTCACCCTTCGGGTTCGCCAGCCAGTTTTATATTGGTTATGTTGTTTTTACCCAAAAAGCAGAGCTTTCTGGGTAAAAACAACATAACCGAAATATCCTTGGGCAGCTCAGAACGAGTAACGAGTTATGAGAAGCCCACTATTAAACTATTAGTATGGACACGTTGAAGCCAATACAAGATCAAGAGGAGTACAGAGATACCATAGCCACAGTAGACAATCGTGGCAACAGGGTTTGGATGTATCCAAAGATGCCCAAAGGAAGGTTCTTTAATATGAGAACTTATTTAAGTTGGGTACTATTAGCTGTTTTGTTCATTACTCCATTGATCAAAATCAATGGAGAGCCTATTATTTTATTAAATGTTCTGGAAAGGAAGTTTATTCTTTTCGGACTTTACTTCGCTCCACAGGATTTCCATTTATTTGTATTAGCCATGCTCTCCTTTATGGTTTTCATAATACTTTTTACTGTCGTTTATGGAAGGATTTTCTGTGGTTGGATTTGTCCACAAACCATTTTTATGGAAATGGTTTTTCGCAAAATTGAATACCTCATCGAAGGTAAACCTAGCCAACAAAAGAAATTAAACAATGGCCCTTGGAATAGTAATAAAATCATAAAGAAGGGACTTAAGTTTGGGATATTTTTCGCTATTGCAATATTAATCTCGAATACCTTTCTCGCATATATTATTGGTTTTGATGAAGTAAGTAGAATAGTAACAGAACCTGTTAGTGAAAACTTTGGTGGTTTTGTTGCTATGCTCATTTTTTCTGCTGTATTCTACTTTGTATTTGCCTATCTGAGAGAACAGGTCTGTATTGCAATTTGTCCTTATGGACGCCTCCAGGGAGTATTACTAGACAAAAGCTCCATTGTTATTGCTTATGATTATGTAAGAGGTGAACCAAGAGGCAAACTGAAAAAGAAAAGAAAAGCTAAAAAGCAACCTGATTCAAATGTTGCCATAGCTGCATCGGCTTCCGTTGCAAGCGGGAATCCGGTTGGCGCAATAGAAACACTGGTCAAACAAGGAGATTGTATAGACTGTAAGCTTTGTGTGCAAGTATGTCCTACCGGTATTGACATCAGAGATGGGACACAGTTGGAATGTATCAATTGTACTGCATGTATTGACGCTTGTGATGAAGTAATGGATAAAATCGGCAAGCCAAGAGGATTGATCAGATATGATAGTGAGATAGGTATTTTAGAGAATAAGAAGAAATTATTTACCCCACGTGTGATTGCTTATACAGGTTTCCTCACGGTCTTACTAGGAATAACTACTTTCTTATTGACCAGTAGAACCGATGTAGAAGCCATCATTCTTCGTACACCAGGTATGTTGTATCAAAAAGTAGATGATACTTACATCAGCAACCTTTATAACTACCAAATCATCAACAAGACAAAGGAAGAATTTCCTATTGAATTTAAGCTAATTTCTGATGATGGTAAGATACGCACTGTTGGTGAAGTGCCTGATGCCAAAGCAAATGATGTGATAGAAGGTGCCTTTTTTATTGATATGAATAAAAATGAGCTAGAAAGCAGAAAGAACAAGCTCACCATAGAAGTTTATTCAGATGGTAAATTAATAGATAAAGTCAAAACGACCTTCTTAGGTCCAATGAAATAAAAATTTTTAATCGCAAAATGAAAAGCCATGAAAATTAATTGGGGAACAGGCATAGCCATATTTTATGTAATCTTCGTTTTGTCACTGGTTTATCAAGTGTATAAAAGCACACAATATGATGTGAATTTAGTAGCCGAAGATTATTACGCAAAAGATCTAGCTTATCAACAACAATATGAAAAACTAGTCAATGCTCAAGAACTTAAAGAGCCGATCACTATAGAAAAAGATAAAGAGAGCGGTTTGGTCAACTTGAGTTTTCCTGAAGACTTGAAAGAAATCAATGGTAACATTCATTTCTTCTGCCCTTCTGATAACAAGCAGGATTTTATTATACCACTACAATTACACAATCACAATCAGAAGGTGCCAACGGACGGGTTGAAAAAGGGTCTATGGAAAGTGAAGGTTGACTTTACCGCGGGAACAAAAGGATTTTTCAAAGAATCAGCAATTGTAATATAGCTTATGGTTTGGTGGACAGCATTCATGATGGGATTGATAGGCAGCTTACACTGTGTTGGTATGTGCGGACCAATCGCACTAGCCCTACCCTATCATTCAGAATATAAACTACAAACCATTGGTAATATCTTACTTTATCAATTTGGCCGAATCCTGACCTATAGTCTTATTGGGCTTGTATTGGGGACGCTTGGAATGGGATTGGTTTTGGCTGGTATGCAGACTTATTTATCACTGGGGTTGGGAATCGTCTTATTACTGGCCGTGATTTTTTCCATTAATTTAGAACGACAGTTTCTAAAACTGCCTTTTCTAAATCGCTTGAATTTTTGGGTAAAATCTCAACTGGGACAATTGATGAAAAAAGGAAGTGGATCAAAACTATTCCTTGTAGGCTTACTCAATGGATTATTGCCCTGTGGATTGGTCTATATGGCAGTTGTAGGTGCACTAACGACAAGCAATAGTACTTCAGGTGCATTATACATGGCAAGTTTTGGTTTAGGAACCTTGCCACTAATGCTAGCCACTTCACTGGCGGGACAATTTATTGGAATCAGCTGGCGTAGAAAGATGAGAAGTCTGGTGCCCGTATTTTTAGTATTAATAGCAATGCTATTTATTTATCGCGGTATGAACTTTTACATACCGGTAGAGATGAGATTTTTAGACGATATGAACAATATACCGATGTGCCACTAATTAGTGGATGAGTTTATAAGTTGATGAGGTTAGAAGTAGATTTCTATCTCTTAACCTCATCCAATAATCAACTAATAAATTATGATAAAGGTCGATATAATAATAATTGGTGCGGGCCCTGTGGGTTTGTTTACTGTTTTTGAAGCAGGTCTACTCAAGTTGAGGTGTCACTTGGTAGATGCTTTACCTCAGGTGGGTGGGCAGTTGGCTGAGATCTATCCTAAGAAACCTATTTATGACATACCTGGTTACCCTACTGTATTAGCAGGAGAATTGGTAGACAATTTAATGAAACAGATCGAGCCATTTGATCCTTCCTTTACTTTAGGGGAAAGAGCAGAAACAATCGAAAGGTTGGATGACGATTCATTATTGTTGACTACTAA
>JBCBCD010000069.1:1994-14241 GCA_038530915.1 Bacteroidota bacterium | reverse complement strand
TTTTTTATTTCAAAGTTGAATAAATATTTAAAACACTTTGATCCGTTTCATTTTCTACTATCTCTTTGATTTGTTTGCTCATTTGTTTGATAAGGCCATTTTTACCTTTCGAGACAGTTTCCTGCAAAAAATCCTCTTTGACTTGCATTTGCTCTCTTAAATTATTCAAAGCTAAAGTACTAGCGGCACGCCTTAAAGTGGGTTGGTTCATGTCTTTTGAAATGGAAACAAGTTTATCGATTCCACCATTAATTTGATTGATGTCACCATGAATCAAAAGTAGTTGGTACAAGTCGTAAAAATTAACTGCATAATAGCCAGTCATGTCTTTCTTTTCTAACTGACCTTCAAAGAAGTCGAGGAATTTTGGATCTTCACTTACTACATACAATTCTGCAATAATAACCCTTAGATAATCATCATTTCTTTTTGCTAACTCTTCGGCATATTTTAATGCAGCGTCTTTATCTATCAAATGCAAATAATAGAGGGCTGATGAAATTACACTCAAAACAGAATCTGATTGAATAGACTGTGCCGCTTCACTTTTTGCAACAGGTGTATTTAGACTATACAATGTTTCATAAGCTTCGTCTCTTACCATACCATTTGGATCTTTGGTGGCCAAGCTTACAAGTTGTTCCAGCATGTTAGAATTGATACGGTGTTTTTTTATAAGTCGAATACCTGTTTTTCTCAATTCCCAATACTTATCTTTTAAGATGTCAGGAAGCAGTGCCTGGATTTGAGATGTGTCCTTTTCCAAAATATTATTCAATGCATTCGTTCTGTGAATCACAGACTTGGAATTTTTAAATTGAAAAGTAGCAGCTTCAATTGGTGTGTTGTCTTTATTGATTTTACATAGCAAATATCGGTTGGGGTCAAATAACATCAAAGCTGGTTTTTCTTTTATAGGAAACTCGAATGTCTGTTTGGCTTGGTCTATGGTAATAGCATTTACCTCTACCGTTCCGTCTTCATAATAGATGGCAACTTGATTCGGAATTTTAAAAACAGCTCTATTGAATTCTGCATTTTGAACCTGTGATACTTGCAAGCTTGCTTTACCTGGCTCTACTTCATAGTTATAGTCTAAGTTTAAAGTTGGATGACCTTGATCAAAATACCATTGATCCCAAAACCAGTTTAAATCCAAGCCGATTACTTCTTCATAAATTAATCTTAAATCATGTGCTTCTGTACTCGAAAAGGCATGTTTGTGGAGGTATTTGTTTAAAACCATCCAGAATGCTTCATCGCCATATAGGTTTCGAAGCATATGTAATACCGCTCCCCCTTTATTATAGCTGTGGTTGTCAAATAGATCTTCTTTATCTCTATATTGGAAATGGATGAGTGGATGAAGGTCATAGTCATCAGTGTTTAAATAATATTGCCATTCTCCTATTAGGTGTCCATCGGCATCTGCTTTTCCATACTTGTATTCCAACCATAAATACTCACTATAATTGGCAAAGCCTTCATTCATTGTTAAGTTGGCCCAACTTTCACAGGTCACATAATTACCAAACCAATGATGGAACAATTCATGTGCGACTATTTTTTCGTTAGTAGTTTGGTCGTAGAGTTGATTCTTTTTTCTTTGCATAAAATCACCAAACACTACCGCTGTCGAATTTTCCATAGCCCCGGATACAAAATCACGAACGATCACTTGCGAATATTTTGGCCAAGGAAACTCAAAATTGAGTTTCTCTGAAAAGAAGGTCAACATCTCAGGGGTATGTGGATATATATAGGGTGCATCTTCTTCAAATTCTTTTTCTACAAAATATTGTATGGGTTTACCGTTCCATTCTTCCTCCACAACGGCAAACTCACCAATGATTATGGCAAATAGATAAGGTGCATGTGGTATGTCCAATTTCCAATAATCTGTGCGAGTCCCATCCCCATTGGGAGTAGAATTGATTAATAAGCCATTGGATAGGGTTTGAAATTTTTCTTCAACAGTTAATGTTATTTCTTGTGTACATCTTTCGTTAGGACTGTCAATAGTCGGAAACCAACGGCTGTTCCATTCCGTTTCGCCTTGAGTCCAAATTTGCTGCGGCGTTTCTTCTTCCCCAGAAGGATTAATAAAGAAAAGACCTTGATCACTTGTTATTGCGGCACTCCCACCAGTTTTACTGGGTCTGGCTGTATAATCAATTATAATATCGATGGTGTCATTTTTTGAATAAACTTTAGGCAAGTTGATACTCAAGCGACTGTTGTCATAATTAAAGGAAAGCGAATCGTCTTCAAGATAAATGGAATGAATGGCAAAACCCTTTGCGTCTAATTGAAGAATACCTTGCTCATAGAAATATGGAGTCAATTTTAGCTCAGCTATTCCGTAAACTTCTTCTTTTTCAAAGCTGAAGGAGAGGTCTAACTTAGTATGGATCAAATCAAACTTCCTTTCCCTCGAAGGTTTTAATTTCCTGTAATTCGTAGAACCAGTTGAAACGGCTTTGCTACCGGTTGTGTCGATCGGACGAGCGCGAACGACTAGTGTGTCTAGAAGACGAGTTTCAATAGAATAAACCTCCATAGGTTCATTCGCTGTAAATCTTGAGGAAGAACAGGATGTAACAAGGGTTACTATGAAAAAGAGTAAGAATAGACGATTCATTCAACTATTTATTTAAATGATTGGAAGCCACAATCAGTATGTTTTAACATAATACAGATGCTGATGCAGATGAATATGGTGTAATCATTTTAGTTAAATAGAAGATAAATTCATCTTCTATATTGACTACAAACAAATCATGCGTCGATGAATTGTGGTTCTCCCAATAAGATAATTATAAAGTTGAAATTATTGTTCTTTTAAAAACTTTACCGGATTAGTATTTACAACTCGTATTATTTGACTTCCTATGACAAAAGTAGCCAGTCCCAAAATTAATATCAATGGAAAAATAAATATCAATAGGTTTGGCTCATATCGATAAGCAAATTGGTTAATCCATATTTGTCCGAGGTAAAATGCCAGTGGAGCTGATAAAAGAAAACCAATCAACACAGGAGTAACAAATTGTAAATATAATTTCCAGACTAAACCTCTAGGAGTTGCTCCTAATACTTTTCGAATGCTAAGTTCACGGCGCTTTCTACCACACCAGAATGCCGTAAATGCTATTAATCCCAGTAGGCCAATAATAATTGCAACTGCGGTAAACGTATTTACTATTGTCATAAACCTTTCATCTGCTTCATACTGCTTATTAAAATTTTCATCAAGAGAATAATAGTTAAAAGGAATGTTGGGAAAAAAGGCTTTCCATTTAGTCTCTAATAGAGCTAAAGTTTCTGAAAAACTTTCATAAGCTATATTTAATGTGATTTTTTGAAATTGGGTAGGCCATATTTTTAGAGATAATGATCCTATATCCTGGTGTAGAGAAAGATAATTGAAGTCCTTAACAACTCCTATGACTCTACCATCTCCGCCCCATTGTGTAAAATCCTGACCTAAAATTTCTTCCGGATTGTTAAACCCATATGCTTTTGCACAGGCTTCATTAACAATTAATGTTGAGGTTATATCGGCTTGACCCTCCCGAAAATTTCGACCGGCAATAATATCCAATCCATATTGAGGAATAAAATCTGGATCTACAAGTGTGAGGTTGATTTCTCCAGTTCGCTCATTACCTGCATCATCTTTAAATACCGTAGTGACTCCATTGGGTTCTTCACCTGGAACATGTGAGCTAAAAGTTACACCTTGCACACTCGGGATTTGTTTAAATTCATCAGTAATTGCTTCTTTTTGCTCATTTAATTGAGCATTAGGACCACCGTTAATGATGATTTGTCTAGACAAATCAAAACCCAGATCTTGATTTCTAAGATAATCCAGTTGAGTATAAATAATTATCGAACCAATGATTAAAGCACTTGTCATGCAAAACTGAAAGGTCAAAAGAAAGCTTCTAGTATCACCAAATTTTTTCAAGTTGGGTTTATCAATGATTTTATTGATGCTTATACTAGAAAACTTTTGTGCCGGATAAACACCACCAATTAGAGCTAAGATCATTGGAATAGCTACTAATATTAATAAGATGGAAGATTGTAAAAAATATTGCCAAGTAAAAGGAATGTTAATAATTGATTCAAATTTTGGAAGTAATACAATAACTAATATCAAAGAAAATAAGCTTGACAACCCAACAACAATTCCCGATTCTACCATAAACTGGGAGAAAATATTACTTCCGGAAGCACCTATGGTTTTCCGGAATGAAATTTCATTTTCATAGAGCGAGATAGTTGCTGTGGTAAGATTAATGTAGTTAGAGCAAGCTAGTAAGAGTATTATTATTCCTATACCTATGAGTATGTAAAGATTATTGATATTTCCAGGTACTCCAAGTTGCCCTTTAGGCACATTACTGAAATGTATATTGTTAAAGGCCTCAAGGTTTAATACATATTGTTCGACTGTATTACTATTAACTTTTTGATAGGCAGGTACTTCCTGAAGCAAGGCAGTCAAATTTTTGATATCCGTATTTTCCTTTAATAACAAAAAGGTATTCATTGGTAACCATGTCCAGTTTTCATGTGCATTAGGGCGTGATTCAAGAAAACTTTCCATACTCATTAAAAAGTTAAACTGAAAATGTGAATTGCTAGGCATATCTCTAATTACACCTGATACTTTAAATGGATTTTTATCAATTAGAAGGGTTTTTCCTATTATTTCTTTTTTGCCAAAATACTTTGTTGCAGCTTGTTCTGTTAATACTACTTCAAAGGGTTCATTGAGTGCCACATTCAAATCACCTTCAAGAACTTCAAAGTCAAAGACATCAAAAAATCTTGGATCAGCAAAAAACATATTTTCTTGTTCTATAAATTGATTCTCTCCTTGTTTTATAACACGACTTCCATATGCTTTATTGATTCGTACTGTCGCTTCAACATCTGGGCTAATTGAATGTACATAATCTGCCAAAGCTGTTGCCGAAAGAGCAAGTGATAAGTCTCCTGTAGGAGATTGTATTGTTGTATTCAATTGGAAAATATGATCTCTTTTTAGGTGAAAATGATCATAAGTTAATTCGTGGTGTAAATACAGAGCAATAAAAAAAACACTGACCATTCCTATTATCAAACTTAATAAACGAGTTAGCGTACTAAATTGATGTTTGCAGATTTTTCTAAATGAAACTTTAATATTATTGGCAAGCATAGGTGATGTATTATAAAGGATAATATTTTTTTTAAAAGCAAAAGGTCGAAAAAACAATAAAGCATCTAATAGAAGCAATCGATAGGCTCTCTGTTGGTTATATTGTTTTGTTCTTCGTAAATACAGTTCTTCTAGATCTCCTAGAACTGTATCTATCAAATCTTCTCTACAAAAAAAACGGAGAAAACTTTCGACTGAAGATGGCAAGTTCGACTTACTCATAACCCAATAGATTAATGTTTGGAATTTGGAGCCACATATTATTTCTGACTTCTCTCTTAATGGAGATGGCTTTAAAGCCAGCAGAAGTTAGTCTGTAAAGCCTTTTGGCACGACCTCCTCTTTCTGAGGATGGATTTCCCATTTTAGAAACGAGGTATCCTTTATCTTCTAGTCTTAATAAGGTCTTATGGACAGAACTAAGGATTAGTTTCCTGCCTGTTTGTTTTTCCAGTTCATCATATATGGATATGGAATAGGCATTATCATCCAGGATTGCAACAGAAAGAATAACTAATTCTTCAAATTCCCCAAGGTGTATTCCTTTCATAGTTTATTTGTTCCACTTTTGTCTAAAAGAGAGTGAGGAAAAGTAAAGGTTGCATCTGGAGCGAAAATTTATTTAAAACACGTTTGCAGTTGAAATTTAAATGGAGGTGTAATGTAGAGGCAGAAAGAAAAATGAATGGCGTAGTTAATACAAATAACTACGCCATTAAAAAACAGGAAATATTAATACAACTATTAAATCATTTCTAACTCAATTGTGTCTCTGTAACGCCATTCAGGAACTTTTCCAAATGATCATTGAAGAGCTCGACATGTTCCATCATAGGTGCATGTCCACATTTGTCAATATAGATTAAGGTAGAATCAGAAATCAATTCATTGAATTTTTCACCTACAAAAGCAGGAGTAATGGTATCTTCTTTTCCCCATACTAGTAAGGTAGGAACGGTTACACTATGAAGTTTATCTCCTAAATTATGTCGAACCGCAGATTTTGCAGTTGCGATTACTCTAATGGCTTTGTTTCTATCATTTACAATATCATAAACGTCCTGGATCAACTCATCGGTAGCTACATTTGGATCATAAAAAGTGGCTTTGGTTTTCTTTCTGATGAACTCATAGTCCCCACGTTTTGGAAAACTGGTACCAAAGGCACTTTCAAATAAGCCTGAACTACCAGTAAGTATAACAGAGTTTACTTTATCAGGGCAAGCCAAAACATATAGAAGTGCAATATGTCCACCAAGAGAGTTGCCCAATACATGGACTTTCTCATAATTTTTATAATTGACAAATTCTTCTACATGGTTGACCAAGCCGGAAACTGAAACTTTACGGATAGGGAGTTCAAAAATAGGTAGTATAGGTACAACAACGTTATAATTGGAAGAAAAATGATCAAGTATCCCTTCGAAATTACTCAAAGCTCCAAATAAGCCATGAAGCAACAATAGGTTTTCTTCACCGCCACCAGTCTCAATATATTTAAATTTTCCTTCTTCTTTAGTTTCGTATTTCTTCATCTATTTACTAAGTATATTTTGAAAATAGTTGAGTACAAATCAATGTCTAAGACAAAGTTTAATTGTACGAATTAACCATATTCTTATTTCGAATATTGATTAATTTAAATAGCATCTTCTTTTCTTCTGAGTCGCAAAAATAATTGTTTTATGGGGATTTTCTAAAAGGAGTAATTTAGATTCATTATTTAGAGCTCGTGTTGTAAGATAATGAAACTTATAATCCTCTATAGTCTAATAAAATTAAGGTTATCTTTGTTTTATTCAAAAAATATCTATTGATTTGCAAAGGAAATTGATTATTGTAGACAATTTCCACTGTATCAGGCCATTCTGGGCTATTTACAGTTTTAAGGATACAAAAACCTACTGCAATAATAATTCTTAATTTAAATTCGAAAGAACATGCGTCTAGTACTTAACCTACTTGTTATCGCTCTTGTACTTGGTTCTCTTCAGTCTTGTGTTTCTAAGAAAAAATTTGATGACTTGATGTCTCAAAAAGAAGCAACTGATCAAGCACTTGCTGAAACTCAAGGACAATTGAAGACATTGCAAGATGAAAAAGATCAATTGGAAGCTGATTTTGCTTCAGAAAAAGAAAAAATGCAAGGTGATTTAGCTTCTTTGAGAAGTGACCTTGATGCAACAAAATCTCAAGTTTCTCAAGTTGAGGAAAAATTGTCAATGACTGAAAAAGAATTGGCTGATTTGAAATCTCAAATCAATGGTATTTTCTCTGCTTATGAAGAAAGTGGCCTTTCTATTGAAGATAGAGATGGCAAACTTGTAGTTATGACTAAAGTACCTGTTAACTACAGAAGTGGATCTGCTTACTTAAGCCGTGATGAGAGAGACGCTCTTACTGAGTTGGCAGAAACTTTGAAAAATAACCCTGAAGTAAAAATCAATGTTGAAGGACACACTGATGACGATCAGTTGATCGAAGGTGCTTCTTTCAAAGACAACTGGGAATTGGGTTATGCTCGTGCAATCAACGTTGTACGTTTCTTAGTTAGAAATGGTGTTAATCCTAATCAGTTAGCTGCTGTTACTAAAGGTGAAACTGAACCACTTGGTGACAACGAAACTAGCGACGGTAAAGCACAGAACAGAAGAACTGACGTTACTCCAAATCCAGATTTGTCTAACGTAATTAAGAACAACTAATATTTGGAATAATAGTTTTACACTTTGATAAATAAAAAAGTCCTTCTTGATTCAAGAAGGACTTTTTTATTTTGAAGTTGTCTAAAGTTTTCTGCCGTAAGTGAGCGCAATGGCTTATGAATACTGACAAAGCTCATTTTGAGTTTCGTAGCCATAGCTCCGGGACGAAAAATAGCTGAAGCTCAGGATTTATAATGCATTGTGCGCAAGTAGGTGAGAAAACTTTAGACAACTTCTTTATCTTATTTGAAGATAAGTCTTTGCTTAAATGTGTAATAAAAATTAATTAAGCGAAAAAGGAGCAACTAAATTGAAAACTGGAATTGCGACTTGAATTTCTCGATCATTAAGAACATTCTTCATGGTATAGGTTCCATGCATCTTACCAATACTGGTTTGTAGATTACACCACGATACATATTGATGAACTTCTCCGGGAGGTATAATGGGTTGTTGACCAATCACACCTTCCCCTTCAACAACTCTTACAATGGCACTTGCATCAATTATCTCCCACTTTCTTCTTAAAAGTTGTACCGTATCGGCAGTAAGGTTTTCTATAGTAACCCTATAGGCAAAAACATACTTGTTTTCAACTGGCTTGGAATAGTCAGGCTGATAAAATGTTTCGATACTAACTTTAATGCCTTTTGTAATTAGTGTTGTCATACCTAAGAGTTTATAAAAGCAGTTACAATCTCTTCTGCTTTTTCGAGCGTTTGAATCAACACATCATTAACCAAAATAATGTCAAATTTGTTTTCAAAACTCAACTCTTCTTCGGCCTTTTGTATCCTTTTTTCTAAATCAGCTTGTTTTTCTGTCTTTCTGTTTTTCAGTCTGTTAAATAAGATTTCTTTCGTAGGTGGTTTAACGAAAATGGCCAAGCTCTCTTTTGGATAACACTTTTTTATATTTAAAGCGCCATATACATCAATATCAAAAACAATATTGAGCTCTTTTTGCCAAAGCCTTTCTATTTCTGATTTTAATGTCCCGTAAAACCTATTGGTATATACTTCTTCCCATTCGACAAATTCGTCTCTATTAATGCATTCAATAAATTTTTCGGGAGACAAAAAATAATAGTCTTTACCATCAACCTCATTGAATCTTGGCGGACGAGTTGTGGCAGACACAGAGAAGGCCAGGTTATCAAATTTATTAAGTAAATGTCGTACTATAGTAGTTTTCCCTGCCCCCGAAGGAGCAGTAAAAATTAATAACTTGCTCATCTTAAAGCGAATTGGCTACCTGTTCTTTAATCTTTTCAAGTTCATCTTTCATGCCAACTACAATTTTCTGGATGGAGTGTGAATAGGCTTTTGCGCCCATCGTATTGATTTCTCTACCCATTTCCTGACTGATGAAACTCAATTTTCGACCTTTAAGGTTGGTTTGCTTATCGAGTTCTTCCATGAAATATTTGCAATGTTGTGCTAACCTTACTTTCTCTTCCGTGATATCGATTTTCTCTAAATAAAAAAGGATCTCTTGTTCAAACCTCGATTCATCAATTTTATCTTTTCCAAGGTATTCTTCCAGGTTTTGGTGTAATCTTTGTCTTAGTTTTTGAACTCTTTCGGTTTCAAAAGGATCGAGTGTACTTAGTAAGTTGCTGATGTTTTCAACTCTCAGGCGCAGATCTTTTTCCAAAGCTACACCTTCAGTAAGTCTGTATTTTTTGAATTTATCAAAAGCATCATTGATGACACTTTCAATTTTACCCCATTCTTCTTCATCAATGCTTTGCTGATCAGCGGAAACTACATTGGGAAGTCTTAAAATAGATTGGACTAAATTTTCTTTTGGAATATCAAGATCATTCATGATTTTATTCAATTCCTGAAAATACTTTTTGAAAAGTACTTCATTCAAAAAATAAGCTTCCCCTTCACCTTGAAGAGAAATGATCTCTATAGTAAAATCAATTTTACCCCTCTCAACTTTATCATTGATTAATTTTCTTAATTCAGGTTCTTTTTCTCTATAGTTTTGAGGAAGTTTAATTCTCAGGTCAGTAAATTTACTGTTGAGAGATCTTATATCAACGACAATTGTTTTTTCTTGATAGTTGAGCGATGAACGCCCGTACCCAGTCATGGAAAGTAGCATAAATAACGTACTATTTTTCTGGTGGAAATGAGTTTAAATAAATTCAAAGCGAGCATCAAAGATAATTATTATAAGCAGCTTTTTGTTTTTAGCTGACAAATGAATGCGATTAAAACTCAATAAATCTTTTTTTGGTATGAATAATTGAATATTCATGAAGAAATATTGAAAATATGGAACTTATAATTTTCATATCAAAAATAAAATTGCGAGCTTTGTGCCTCTTTGGTGAAAGAACCAACTTTAGAAATATAACTTACTATAAACCAAATCTTTAACAATGAGAAAAGCTGATCTTGTTGCGGCGATTTCTGAAAAAACTGGTGTTCCTAAAGTAGATGTACTCGTAACTTTAGAAACTTTCTTTCAAGAAGTAAAAGGTGCTCTAGCTAATGGAGAAAATGTTTACGTTAGGGGATTCGGAAGTTTTGTAATCAAGAAGAGAGCCAAAAAGATTGGTCGGCATATCAAGAAAAACGTGGCTATTGAAATACCAGAACATTATATTCCTGCTTTCAAGCCTGCAAAGGTCTTTGTAGAGCAAGTAAAAAATAATGTTACTTCTTTGCCACAAGATGAAGAAAACTCTGATGATTAATTGCTTGCGCTAAGTAACTAAACTTGCGTATATTTACCGTTCTTTAAATAATATGGTGAATATGACTAAAGTGCAGCTTGGAGTTGTTTTATCAGCAGTTTTATTAGTGGTCCTTATTTATTTTGGACTTTCTACTAAATCTTCAGAGATAAGAACTTTAGAAAAGTCTAGGGTTCTTACACTCGAGCAGACCAATGCTGATGCATTAATTTTGGATGCGAAAGAGAATATGACTGAAGCTCAACTTAGTAAGGTGTTGCTACTGGAAAATAGGTTGGGAAATGTGGTAATTGATTCCACTAAGATCAACCTATATGAGCAATTGGCTTCTGAATGGTATCAATTGGGCTTTGCTTCGATATCAGGGTATTTTGCTCAGCAAATTGCAGAGTTAATCAATACCGAAGATAGCTGGGCCATTACAGGGACTACTTATGCAATAGGTATTCAAAGAGCTACCTCTGAAAAAGAAAGAGATTTTTCTACAGGTAGAGCCATTACTGCATTTGAAAATGCAATATCTCTTAACCCTGATAACATACAACATAGAGTCAATTTGGCCCTTTGTTATACAGAAAATCCACCTGCTGATAACCCTATGAGAGGGGTGCAGTTATTGCTGGAGTTAAACAATTCTCAGCCTGAATCTGTTCCTGTTCTCAATGCACTGGCTCGATTGGCTATCAAAACAGGTCAATACGAGAGAGCTGTAACCAGATTAGAAAAAGCAGTATCTCTTGAACCACTCAATCCTGCTAGCATTTGTATGTTAGCAACTGCTTATAAAGAAAGTGGCAATAGTCAGAAAGCATTGGAGTTTGAGAAAATGTGTGGTGAATTATCACAAAATGTGAATTAACTTTTAATCATTATATAAATTTTTTGTTTTATGCCTTGTGGAAAAAAGCGTAAGCGTCATAAGATTGCTACTCACAAACGTAAAAAACGTTTGAGAAAGAATCGTCATAAGAAGAAAAAGTAATCCTTGTTGAATAAGCGCATACATCAAAAATGACTTATTCAGGAATACTCAATTGTACTTTAAGATATTGTTTTGACTAACGATGGAGCCTCAATTCATTATTGTGGCTCTATATCAAGTATTGCTAAACCTGAATGACTAAAACCATAAAGTGTCAGTTGCAAAAAGCATAAAGCTATGTTTTGAGTAACAGGGCACAAAATCGCAAAACCAGTATCTATCTCTTTATAAAATGCATAGTTCATTCTCAATTGCTGATTTTGTCAAATGCTAATTATGAATCAATACTCCAGTTGAAAATTATTTCGAATTCATGTTTTAAGATCTGGTATATAACTAATACATCATCTTTCTTTTTTAGTCGCTCTCCTAAAAGCAATAACAGCAATATCTTTTATTCAGTAGAGATTCCATCAAGCATTGGATGTATGCTTAAACGAATTCTCTAGTGGAAAAAGAATTAATTATCAACTCTACGCCAACAGAGGTTGAAATTGCACTACTCGAGGATTCCAAATTAGTAGAACTGCATAACCAAAGAACTAACTCTAATTTTTCGGTTGGAGATATCTTCCTTGGTAGGATTAGGCGGTTAATGCCTGGTTTAAATGCAGCCTTTGTAGATATAGGAC
>JBCBCD010000069.1:0-1984 GCA_038530915.1 Bacteroidota bacterium | reverse complement strand
ATGCTTTCTTACATTATACTGATTTGGGACCAAAACTTCGTTCCTTGATCAAATTCACGAATCAGACCGTTAATGGTTCGTTGAATACTCATCGATTGGAAAATTTTAAATTGGAGCCGGATATTATTAAAACCGGTAAAATCGATCAGGTACTTGACAAGAAACAACCAATTTTAGTTCAAATACTTAAAGAGCCAATTTCAACCAAAGGGCCTAGGTTAAGCTGCGAAATTACCATTCCGGGTAGGTATCTTGTACTTACTCCTTTTAA
The DNA here is from genome assembly GCA_038530915.1 of Bacteroidota bacterium. Lineage (GTDB taxonomy): Bacteria > Bacteroidota > Bacteroidia > Chitinophagales > Saprospiraceae > JANQPA01. The sequence goes on along the minus strand of JBCBCD010000069.1, from coordinate 1,713 downwards.
TGATGTTATTGCAGTATCCAAGAAAATCTCTAATTCTGAAGAAAGAAAAAGACTTCATTTATTAGTTGAGAGCATTAGACCAAAACATTTTGGTGTAATTGTCAGAACAGCAGCCGAAGGAAAAAAAGTTGCTGATTTACATGAAGAGTTAACTTTGATGCTTAATAAATGGGAAGGTATCTATAAGCAGATGCACAAGACAAAACCTCCTGCTAAATTATTAAGCGAATTAGATAAAACTTCCAGTATCCTACGCGATGTTTTGAGCGATTCTTTCAATAAAATAGTCGTTAATGACAAAGAATTGTATCAAAACATTAAAAATTACTTGAGTTCTATAGCGCCTGAACAAGTTAAAATTGTTAATTATCATAGAGCCAATAGGCACATATTCGATGTATATGGGGTGACGAAACAGATAAAATCTTCGTTTGGCAAAACAGCTACGATGGCTAGTGGCGCCTACTTGGTAATCGAACATACAGAAGCGATGCATGTCATTGATGTGAACTCAGGACACAAAATGGCTAGTAATAACCAGGAAGAAGCAGTGCTAAAGGTAAACATGGAAGCGGCAGAAGAAATTGCTCGCCAAATGAGATTAAGAGATATAGGTGGAATTATTATTATTGATTTCATCGATATGAAAAAACCTGATCATAAAAGAGAGTTGCTAAAAGCAATGAGGACTTTTATGAAAAAGGACCGAGCTCAGCACACCATTCTTCCTTTGAGTAAGTTTGGACTTATGCAGGTTACCAGAGAAAGAGTAAGGCCAGAAGTAAAAATCAATACAGCAGAAGTTTGTCCTGCATGTAATGGAACGGGTAAAATTAATGCTTCTATTTTGTTGGTGGATAATATTGATAGAGATCTCAACTTTATTCTCCAGTCAAGACCGAAAGCTAAACTTACTTTAAAGATACATCCTTACATCGAAGCTTATTTGACGAAAGGATGGAGCAGTATGCGTATTCAATGGTTTAAAAAGCATTTCAAGTGGATAAAAGTCCAAGCTGATAATGACTTCCATTTTATGCAATACAAGTTTTTTGACGAAAACGACGATGAAATAAGGCTTAATTAAGTAAGTCTTATCGAATAATACGAAGCCCAGGAAAGCTTAGCTTTCCTGGGCTTCGTATTTTAATACATAGGACATCCGCATCCTGGTGTCACACAACTCATAAATGATAAGGCTAGTAGAACAAAAATTGCGATCTTTATAGCATACTTCTTATTGATCATCATTTGCAATTTATAAGAATGAAAGAAATAAAACGTGTTTTAATTACCCCTTTAGATTGGGGTTTAGGACATGCAACCAGGATAATTCCTATTGTTAGAAAACTCCAAGATAAAAATATTGAAGTTTTATTAGCAACGAATGGAAGGCCTTATGAATTACTCAAAAGAGAATTTCCCAATTTGAAAGTCTTGCGGCTTTCTTCTTATAATATAAAATACTATGCTAATAGTATTATTTTGAACGTTGCTACTCAGATTTTTAAATTTTTTAGAGCGGTTGTGATGGAGCATCGACAGGTAAAAAAATGGGTCAATGAGCATGAGATAGATGCTATTATTTCGGATAATCGTTTTGGCTGCTATACGGCAAAAACTTACAACGTTTTTATTTCACACCAACTGAATCTTATCGTTGGTGTTGGCCTATTAGAAAAATGGACCAACAAATTCAATCACTTTTATATT
>JBCBCD010000068.1:0-14241 GCA_038530915.1 Bacteroidota bacterium | reverse complement strand
AGATCAGGCAACTCAATTGAAAGTAGAGTTAGAAATTGTAGGTACACCTTATCGCAATGAATGGAAAATTTGGGTGTACCCCCCAACGGATATTTCAATGGGGGATATCCTATATACCAGCTCATTTGAAGAAGCAAAAATGGCACTCAACCAAGGAAAAAAGGTATTGCTAAATCCCGATTACAAAAGATTGAAAGGAGTAGATGGACGATTTGTGCCTGTATTTTGGAGCCCGGTACACTTTCCTGATCAGCCTTCTACTATGGGCATATTATGTGATCCGGAACAAGCAGCTCTTAAAGATTTTCCTACTAGCTTCCATACTGATTGGCAATGGTGGGACCTGAATATTCAGTCTAAAGCTTTGATTTTAGATGGTTTAGGCATTGACCCCATCGTAAGAGTAGTTGATAATTTTGTGACCAACCGAAGTTTGGGGAATATTTTTGAAGTAAAAATAGGTGAAGGATATCTTCTATTTACTTCAATTGATCTCAATACTAATTTAGAAGAAAGGATAGTAGCTAAGCAATTGAAGAAAAGCCTTGTTGAATATATGAAAAGTAATGCTTTTGCTCCAAACCAAACTGTTGAGCTAGAGTCTTTAAGAGAACAACTTTTACAAGACGATTAGATATTTTAAGTTGAGCAAAAAACAGCGTTTTTTGCTCAACTTAAAGGACAATTTTAACCCATCTTGAAATGGGCAATTGCCCAACCTCCAACTTTAGGTTTACAACTGAAAATAGATCCACTCAAAGGATATTTTGCCATTTGCTCATCTGTCAAACCATACCTGGCGGTAGTAATAAAAAGTTGATCGTAGTTTTCTCCACCAAAGCAACAACTAGTGACATGCAGTGCGGGAATAGTTACTTTTTGTAGTAACCTACCGGTTTCAGGATTCCACCTTGAAATATTAGCTCCACCCCAATGGGCAATCCAAAGCATACCTTCACGATCTATTGTCATACCGTCTGGAGCACCATGGTCTTCCGGAATGCGAATGACTTCTTTCGGATTTTTGATGCTTCCCGAACTTGGAGTGTAGTCAAATTGTAAAACCTTGTAGGTAGCAGAATCAATAAAATACATTACATTTTTTTCTGGATGCCATGCCAGACCATTAGAAATGCTCAGGTTAGGGAGGAGCGCATTAACTTTTAGATCGCTATCAATTCTATATAAAATCCCTTGACCACTCTCTGCATTACAATCCATGCTACCGATCCAAAAACGGCCTTGTGGATCACATTTCCCATCATTAAATCGATTATTAGGGAGTGCCTCTTCCGGGTTGCTAAAGTATTTGAGTTCTTCTGAGGTAGGATCAAAAAAAGCTAATCCCTTTTGTAAGGCCAACAGGTATTTTTCATTATCAGAGGGAACAGCAGCACCAAGCCGACTATCAAAAGTATGCTGTTGATGTTGATTGATAGTTGGATTAAAAAAATGGAGCTGGCCATTTTCTATATCTACCCATGATAACTCACCTTTATTGTGATCCCAGACAGGGCCTTCTCCCAGGGTAGCTTCAGATTGATAAAATAAGTCAATGTTCATGTCGGGTGATATTTAGTACACTGTAATTTTAAGAAATTTAGATTACCGTGTATTTAGTTAGAATAGTATGTTAAACGTCTTGCATTAGGGCGGATCGTCCACCATCTATCAGGTAGGTTGTTCCAGTAATGAAATTAGCAAAAGGGCTGGCTAAAAAAGCACAAAAGGCACCAATTTCATCAACATTTCCAAAATTTCTGGTGGGGTGTATGCTAAGTACTTCCTGTCTCTTTGCTTCGGGATCCGGAAAGGAACCGAACCAGTCATCGGCCCCTTCTGTCTGTATGAAACCGGGAGCCATTCCCACTATTCGTATCTCTGGTCCCCATTGTATGGCTAGTGCTTTAACCATTCCAACAATTCCTGCTTTGGATACATTATAAGGAAAACAATCAGTTAAGGTACTATAAGCATGGTTAGAGGTCATGAACAAAATGAAACCTTTGTTTGCTTTTAAATCTGCATGGCAAGCTTTACTCATCAACCAGTGTGATCTAAGGTTGAGGTGGTTGTCATCGGTCCAAAAATCTATACTGCAATTTTCAGGAGCAGTAAACATATTTTTACCAGCATTGGAAATCAGAATGTCTATTTTTCCAAAAAACGCTTTAATAGCCTGGACAAATTGAAGTATATCTGCTTCCTTTTTTACATCGATGGACTGATAAAAAGCTTTGCAGCCACTTACTTCTACTACTGATTTAAAATTTTTTGCTTTTTCACTCCCTTCACTACTAATACCACAACCTGCAACATGACATCCTGCTTTTGCGAGCATGCGTGCAATACCGAGCCCAATGCCCTGTGTAGAGCCGGTGACGATGGCAACTTTATCCTTCAAATCAATGGGTAGCATATTGGGTAAAGATTTTATACTGCGAATCAATATTTTAACTGATTGACATCTTAATGAGATGATTTTTTTATACATAAAAGCCTTCTCGAGCTTGACGTAATCCTGGGTGCTTTTCCATTTCTTCATCCACCAAATCAACACCTAGTCCTGGACGATCAGAAAGAATAAACTTTCCATTTTCAATTTGTAGAGGATGATCAATGATGGTATCTCTCCAAGGAACATCATTAAACATAAATTCCATCCTATAGAAGTTGGGAATGGCTGAGCAAACATGAGCACTAGCCAATGAGGATAATGGACCATTAGGATTGTGCGGAGCTAGTAAAACATTATAGGCTTCCATCATAGTAGCCATGCGTTTCATCTCTGATGGGCCACCACAACGGGTAATATCTGGCATCATAATATCACAAACCCCCAACTCTAATAATCTACGGATTCCATGGCGGGTGTAATGTCGCTCACCAACACAAATGGAAACAGATGGGTGTAGCCTATCTCGGAAAGCTTTCAGCATTTCAGGATTTTCAGGCCCAATGGGTTCTTCATACCAGGCAATGTCCAAGGCTGCTAATCGCTGCCCCATGGTGATGGCTGTTTTTTGGTTCAATAAGGCATGAGTCTCAATCATCATAGCTACATCAGGCCCTACAGCTTCACGCACGGATTGACTAATTTCAAAAGCATGATCCATTTGAGATTGGGTCAACTCCATATTGGAAGACAGATCGTCACCATAGAAATAACTGGTATGAGCAAAGGGATCAAACTTTAAACCCGTAAAACCTGCTTTAACCACTTTTTTGGCCTGATTCGCATAATCTTCACTATTGTGTCCACCTTTGATAAACCAATAATTGGCATACAGCAAAACTTCTTTTCTAAAAGCACCACCTAACAATTCATAGACAGGGACGCCCAGTGCTTTCCCTTTGAGATCCAACAATGCCATATCTATACCACTGATGGCACACAAGCTTGCACCAAACGGGCCTATCCAGTTCAGGTCGCGATATAGTTTGGTCCAAATAAAGTCCGTTTTCATTGGATCCATTCCAATGATTCTTTCTCCAACATGTTGTGCGGCAGCTTCAACAATAGGACTGCCCGGCCAGTTGGTTGCTTCACCAACTCCTGTAAGACCGGAGTCAGTGTATATTTTGATCATCGTCCAGTTGTATTTGATACCTTCTACCAACCAAACTTTTACATCTGTTATTTTCATTTGTATAAATTTTACATGATTCCATATCTCTCCCATGCTTCAACAGCACTCATGCCTTCCTGAATGGCTCTTAATACTTTGCGTTCACCTTTTGCTTTTTCCAATGCCGCTGAAAAAACAACTTTTTCGTGCTCTCGTGGTACAATACAAACCCCATCAATATCTCCTATAACCATATCACCCGGGCGTACATGTACACCTTTGATCTGGATAGGAACTCTAAAATCAATAACCTTCCCTCTTGGCGCTTGGTCTTGAGCATACGGGCCATAAGAAAAGACAGGCAGGCCTACTGCCAACATTCCTTTTGTATCTCTAGAATAGCCATCGACCACTGCCCCTGTACCACCACATTTTTGGATACGAGTAAGCATTATTTCACCTACCAATGCATAATGGGGGGATGCTCCTGAGCAAATGTAAACCTCTCCCGGCTTAATGGCATCTAAGGCTTCCAGCATTAAACCAAAGGGTTTTCTCATAATAGGGTTGATGGATGTAGGACTAAGTTCTTCAAAACAGTCTGCTTCTAATACAGGCATTGCTCTGCCACAGATAAGCATATCGTCTTGTGCAGGGCGAATTTGTGGGGGCAAAAATTGATTTTGCAAACCCATTTTATCCATAATGTCACCAATGACAGCTGTAAATAACTCTTCTTTTATGAGTTGGAAGAGTTCCTGATCATTTTTCCATTCAGACATAATGATTGCTATTTTATTTCCAGATTATCAAACTTTACCTTTTCCCAGTTAGACCCAATTGCGACCATGCCTTTTTTGAAGTACTTGTCTTTAACTGTTTTGACCTCTTGTCCATTTATAGTAGCTGTTACAGTTTCTCCTTCACATGATAAAGCAATATTGTGCCAAGGCTGGGTTGTCATATCTATTCTGCCTGATCCGAGTATGCGCTGACTACCTTGGATAAGCTCCCAGTTGCCGCTATGGTACAATTTTAAACTGTAACCTCTTGGGTAGGTACCTGTAAGTCCAACTCTGGTAGCAACACTTGCAAAGCCTTCTTCAGGAATCTGTACATCTGCTGCTATGGTAACATCCGTCCAGGAAGTATCTCCTAATGTAGTCATTGGACCTGAGAATGGAATATAGGCATAGAAAAAAGTCCACTCATGAGGCTCTTCTGTAATAACTTGTTGTAAATACTTATTACCATTTCCACCTTCTTCCTGGACTTCAAAGCTGCCATCTATATCTGCAAAAAAACGTGGGTTACCATTGATACTTACAGATTCAAAGTCTTCTGAGAATGGTTTGGGAAAAGTTGTATATTCAGGAATAGGGTTTGTTGACTCTCCTTTTTGTTGTCCGGTAGTAGTAGTAAGTGAATAGATGGAGTTGGGTTCCAATTCTATAGTGAATCCGTTACCTTCTTTTTGCAAAGTACCGCGATAGGCGAATTGTTCTTCCTTGGTTGATTGCCATACCTGTAAGTCCGCCTGTGAAAGACCTGCTTCCGTTTGGATATTCATCTTTTGCCCAACAGAATCTGTAAAAATAATCATGGAATAATCACCTGTTTCTGGATTTTGCAGACTCAGATAGTTTCCTCCTGTAAGGTCCTGAAAATAACCACTGGCATTATCCATAAACTTCCAGCCTGGTTCTATAAATTGTCCAATATGTGCAGCAGTCCAGATAGCAGGACTCACCTCATAATAACCTGACCAGGGCTGATCAGCCTTCATCAGTCCGGTGGATGCCCATTCGCCGGTATTGTCATAATAACCATCAAAAGGACACCAAATCTGAAAACAGGTAATGCGATCACGGATGTACATTTTGTTAAAGATACCAGGAAGGATGTGTGCATTTTCCCAGCTTCCATCGTACATGGACCAATCTTCTGAAGCCCATAGACTTACTCCACTATTGATGGCATTTTCTGTAGCTGCTCCACCTTCGCTATCCATTTGAGGGAGGTGCCCACATACGTAGTGATAGCCTACTGCGTCAACGATATCTCTCAGCTCCTCATCTGCAATTATTTCTTCACAAAACTCCCAGTAATATCCTAAGTCATCAGGGCCCAGTATGTTTACATCTTCAAAACCTGCTCGATCCAAGGTAGGTTTGAAAACGTTTTTTAACCAATCGGCGCTGATAGAGCTTTCATTTTTACCGGGAGAAATAAAATCGAGCTCAAGATCCCAATAATCTTTTGCTCCTTTAATGAATTGTACAATATAGTCTGCATTTTTTTGAGTCCAATGATTTTCCAGATAGGCGGGAATGGTCCATTCCAATGCACCGAGTATTACATCTGGGTTTCTTTTGCGAGCTTCATTCATTAACCAATACTCATAGCCTCGTTGATAGTATTCTGGTTTTGGGTTGCGAAGTTCATCTAAGTTTCTGGCGTGACTGGGCTCAGATCCCACAACAACCTTATCGGCACCAATTTCAACTTTTAGTAAATTCAGTGAAGCGCCAAAGTTGGGTTTAAACAAATAATCTAAAACATCATTACGATAAGGTTCAGCATAATCAATCAATAGCTCTGAGGAAGCTCCGGCACTCACTCCACCAAATCCTTCAAATATTCTTCCGGAATCCTCTTTGTTAAGTGTCACCATGGTAGGTGGTTGCTCAGGAGCACAGGCATTCAACAAAGTCAGGCCAATAAAAGCTAATAGAAGTGGTGAAATTCTCATAGGCAGTAAAATGATTTAGTTAGGTAAATATTGGGTTTCGTTTCATCGATTTGGAAGAAGAACGGTAAAAATTCTATTGTTCCGCTCACTCTACAAAAATAAGTGGATGGATTTGTTGATTTCAACACTATTTTAATAGGTTTTTTCACTAAATACACTTATTTTACAGTAAATAATACTAAAATGAAGCCTTTTTATACTAAAGTCACCACCGATTATCATAATCCGATTAGTATTCGAAAGGATGAGTTGCCTCATTTTTACAGGCATTGGCACTATCATGATGAATATGAGTTGGTTTATGTGCATAAAAGTTCAGGTTTGAGGTACGTAGGTGATAGCATCGCACCGTATTTTCCTGGTGATTTAGTGTTAATGGGAAGTTGTCTTCCACACATTTGGATGGATGAATATGACGAAACAGAACCACCTGAAAAACAAGCAATAGCGACAATTATTCACTTTCAGCGGAAATTTGTGCACAGTGATTTTTTACAGTTTCCTTCTATGGAAAATATTAAAAATCTATTTGCTCAATCTGCTCGGGGTATCCGATTCATAGGTTTGGAAAATATAGAAACACAATTGACTGAGATTTTGGAAAAAAAGTCAACTGATCGGATGATGGCCATCTTGAATCTTCTGAATCAAATGTGCAAGCACGAACAGACAAAGTTACTAAGTAGTACTTACTATCGTTTGCCGGAAAGTAAGCGAGAAGATGATCGTTTGTCAAAAATTCACGATTACATCCTACGGCATTTTAGGGAAAAAATGACCCTGAAAGAATTGTCAGCAATTGCAATGATGACTCCACCGGCCTTTTCCAATTATTTTAAGAATAAAACCCGAAAATCAGTTTTTACTTACATCAATGACCTAAAAATTGGGTACAGTTGCAGGTTATTAATTGAGACAGATTGGAATATTGATCAGGTTGCTTTCAAGAGTGGCTACAACAATACCACCTTTTTCAACCGGAAGTTCAAAGAAAAGATGAGTCAGACACCTAAGTCCTATCGCAAGCGCTTCCTACTTGAGAATAGAATTGACGAAAGACTATAAAATCAACCTTTTAAAATCAGCAAATAATTACCAAATTAAAACCTTGAAAGATGAGAGTATTTCTCCTATCTATTGGCCTGTTTTTTACCCTTGCTGCACCTGCGCAGCGACCCAATATCATTTGGATAATGGCCGAAGACATTAGTATTGATCTTGCTTGCTATGGCATGGCAGCAGTAAAAACACCCTTTCTTGATCAGTTGGCTCAAGAAGGTACACTTTATGAGAATGCCTTTTGTACGGCATCATCTTGTACTCCTTCCCGCAATGCAATGCTGACCGGAGCCTATCAAACCAGTACGGATACTCAAGATCAACGCCGTGGAGGTATTACACTACCTAATGGGATGTATGCTTTCACCAAAATGCTGCGAGATGCAGGTTATTATACCGCCTTAGGATGTGGTTATCACGATAAGTCAGATCACAACTTTATTGCTGATAAATACAAACCTGAAGATGATGATAGCAATTACAGCTATCTATTCGATGGACGAGATTGGAAGGAAAGAAAAGAAGGTCAGCCTTTTTTTGCACAAATTACATTGCCGATTACACACCGCTGGTACAGTGAACAATGGCCAGGTATTAGAGCAGCAGCCAAGGATCCCATTGATACAGCTGATGTAGTAATGCCTCCTTATTTTGTTAGGGAACCAGTCTCTCTGGGCGATTGGGTACTGTATCTGGAAGCCATTGGTAAAATGGACCAACAGGTAGGTGAAATTATGGACCGACTTGAAGCAGAAGGTATCGCTGAAAATACGATAGTCATTTTTATAGGGGACAATGGTCGTTGTCATTTGAGAGGTAAATGTTGGTTGTATGATGTAGGAATACAAGTGCCCTTGATCATCCGATGGCCAAATAGAGTTGCTGCCGCAGCCAAGAATCAAGAGTTGGTCAGTATGCTTGATATTACAGCTTCTATATTGGATGTTTCAGATGCCGAAATGCCTGATTATTTGGATGGACAATCCATTTTTGATCCTAAGTCAAAGCCTCGAAAATATATTTTTGCTGCTCGCGATATGATAGGAAATGCCATGGATCACATCCGATGTGTACGCACCAAAGATTTTAAATACATCCGAAACTATGTACCTGAGGTTGGATATTTTGAATGCCAATATGTACGAGATAACCGTCCCATGTTGGCTGTTTTGGAGGCGATGAATCAGGCCAATGAACTCACGCCTATACAAGCCCTACATTTTGCAGAAGAAAAGCCGGTAGAAGAATTATATGATGTTAAGAATGATCCCTTTGAAGTCAATAACCTGGCTGAGCTACCAGAATACCAGAAAGTCTTAAAAAAAATGCGAAAGGTTATGGATCGTTGGATCAAAGCAACCAATGATACCGGACTAGATGATGGATAGTTGTAGTATTTCTAGTGTTTAAATCAATGGCCAATATGTAAGAGGCTACTCCGGAGGCTTCACTCAATGGAGTTGTGACATTATAAAATTTATAGAGCTGGGCATGAGTGCTTTGCTCACCCTGGAGGTATCTGATAAAAGAGATGAAATATCTTATGCAAGTGGCTATGCAAAACATCCCTTAGAGGTATTTTACGTCCTTGTCTCTTCACTATTGGTGCCTCCTAATTATCAGTAAGATTTGTTTATCAAAACAACTTTTGCTAAGTAGAAAAAACTATTCTTAAATGAGAGTACTGACGTTGTTATTCCTTTTATTCACTTCTTATTGTTATGCACAACGAGTTGCTGTTATAGGAGATAAAGTGCAAAAAGTTGATTATTTGGCAAATTTAAAACAGCAACTAAAACTAGAATGGCCCGATAATAAAACCATACATATCGTTTTTCATGGGCACAGTGTTCCAGCTGGATACTTCCAAACGCCTCACGTAAATACACTGGCTGCTTATCCGCAATTGTTTTTAAAATTTTTAAAAGAGAAATACCCAACTTCAGTCGTTAATACAATTACAACCGCAATTGGAGGAGAACAATCGGAGCAGGGGAGTAAACGCTTTCAAACTGAAGTACTGAATATCAATCCTGATTTAATTTTCATCGATTATGCATTGAATGATAGAACTATTGGACTAGAGCGGGCTGAAGCTGCCTGGAGTGCAATGATTGAACAAGCTTTAGACAAAAAAATTAAAATAGTCCTATTGACTCCAACTCCCGACTTAACTGAAGACATTTTGGCTGAGGATGCCCTATTACAGAAATTTACTCAAATGATTCTACGCCTAGGGGAAGAATACCAACTTCCGGTTGTAGATGTTTACACTGCCTTTAAAACATTAAAAGCTTCCGGTATAAACCTCAAAACCTACATGAGTCAAAGTAACCATCCCAATGAGTTGGGACATCAGTTGGTGTTATTGGAAATCGTCAAAACTCTTTTCAACAAAAACGAATGAATAAAATAATTATTTACCTGGCCTTAATAGCATTTAGCCTGCTATGCTTTCAATGCAGTAGTGATACAAATACCAGTACTGCACCACCCAATATCATTTTAATTGTCACTGACGACCAAGGGTATGCAGATTTGAGTGCTTACGAGCATGTATCTGCTAACTGTCAAACGCCAAATATGGATCGCATTGCCCAAAATGGTATGTTGTTTACCAATGGCTATGTCTCCGGACCTGTGTGTAGCCCTTCTAGAGCAGCTATTTATACCGGCATGTACCAGGAGCGTTGGGATGTAAATATGGATTGGAGACCTGGTCTCCCGATGAATGTTCCCACTTTGTCTGAAACATTAAAACAGCATGGTTATTCCACTGCACGCATAGGAAAGAGTGATTATGGACGCAATTATCACGACCCTAAAGCCTATGAGTTTCCTTCACAACATGGATATGATTATTTTTTGGGTTTTAGTGCTCATGCACATGATTTTTTTCTATTGGATGAAAAAATAGAACGTGCTACACCTGATCCATATGGTGAAAGTGAATCTCTGGGAAGATTGTTTCGAGATACTGTAAAGGTAGGTTTTGAAGATACCTACACCACCAATTTATTTACGGATGAGGCCATTCGATTTGTTAGAGAAAATCAAGAGGCTCCTTTCTTTTTAGATGTGTCTTACAACGCAGTACATGAGCTCATTCACGAAGTACCTGATGAATATTTGGAAAAATGGGAGGTGCGAAAAATTCCCAACTACGATCCTTCCTATGGAAAATATGCTCAATATTATTGGGACCATACTCAGGTAGGTAAAATCACAGATGAAGAAAAAAGAAAACTATACCTCGCCAACTTGAATTGCCTGGACGATAACATCGGACGTTTATTAGATGAACTAGAAGCATTAGAGCTGCTTGAAAACACCTTAATTGTTCTTATTTCTGATAATGGCGGTGAACCCTTAACCGGAGCAAATAATCTCCCGTTGAGTGGTTCAAAGTACACGATGCATGAAGGCGGCATACGTGTGCCTTTTATGATGTCATGGCCGAAAGGGATTGCCAAGGGCAAACTTTATGATCATCGGGTTACTGCCTTTGATATTTTTCCTACTTGCCTGGATGTTGCCGGGATTCCTGTGAGTGAATCTCTAAACTTAGATGGAGTCAGCCTAATTGATCCCATTAATAATAACAGGACTTCCAGCAAAGCTGAAGAACCATTGTGTTTTAAGTTTGGAAAGCAATGGGCCATTATAGACGATGGGTGGAAACTTGTGTATGCTGAAGATTATAACCCGTCTTATCGCCCAATTACCTCTCAAATTAGACTGGGCGCACATAGTGGAGAAGTCGCATTGTATGATTTGAACCAAGATATCGGTGAACAAAATAACCTACTGGAGCAAGAGCCTGAGAAAGCAGAAGAGCTAAGACTTAAATTCGATACCTGGCTAAAAGAGATGCAAGCTGATCACCACAATTATCAATTTTGGAACGCCAACTAACCACTTAACTATGAAACAAACAAGGAATAATCATTACAAGATTAACTACAATCAACTATTTATAGGATTAATTGTGTTCACTTTCCTTTTTTCATGCAATCAGCAAGAATTAAAAGAGATTGATCTAGCAGGTACCTGGCAGTTCCAAATGGATCCGGAAGATAAAGGAATAGCTGAAGCATGGTATAGTCAGGATTTCTCTGATACTATTAAATTGCCTGGTTCCATGGCCGAAAATGGGAAAGGGTATGATATCTCTTTAGAGACGCATTGGACTGGTAACCTTTGGAATGATAGCTTGTGGTACAAAAGTGAAAAAATGGCAAAGTATCGTGAGCCTGGAAACATCAAGGTTTCTTTTTGGTTAAGCCCCGAAAAAGTTTACTACGGTCCGGCCTGGTATCAGAAAAAGGTGAACATACCTGAGGGATGGAATAAAAATAACATTGAGCTATACTTAGAACGTACTCACTGGGAAACGACATTATGGGTGGATGATCAAAAAGTGGCTATGAAAAACACACTGGCCACTCCACATCATTACGATCTAAAAGATTACCTGACTCCCGGGGAACATACACTGACTTTGCGAGTAGACAATCGAATCAAAGATATCAACCCCGGACTGGATGCACACAGTGTAAGCGACAATACTCAGACCAATTGGAATGGCGTGATAGGAGATATTAAGTTAAAGTCGAGACCAATGGTGAGTTTGGATGCTATTCAACTCTATCCTGATGTTGCTAACAATAAAGTATTGGTTAAAGGGATGATAAAGAATGCCTCCGGAAACCCACAGAGCTGTATGCTGAGTTTAATGGCAAGCGGAAATGAAGGTGAAGGTTTTGAGCAAAAAACTCAAGAAATGACAGTTGAAACTGAAAAACAATTTGAGATTGAGTACCCTATGGGGGATAACCCTTTATTGTGGGATGAATTTAATCCCAACTTGTATGAAATGACTGTACAAGTGGAGTCTTCAGAAGGAACCGACGAGGAAGAAGTCGTGTTTGGCATGCGTAATTTTGAAGTTGACGGAAAACATTTCTCCATTAACGGTAGGCCTGTTTTTTTGAGAGGGACACTAGAATGTGCCATCTTTCCACTAACAGGATATCCACCAACAGAAGTATCCGACTGGAAACGCATATTCAAGACGATTCAAGAGCATGGTCTAAACCATATGCGATTTCATTCTTGGTGTCCGCCCAAAGCAGCTTTTGAGGCGGCAGATGAAATGGGTGTATATCTTCAGGTTGAAGCTTCTGCTTGGGCAACCATAGGAGATGGAAAACCCATCGATCAATGGATTTACAAAGAGGCAGAATCAATAATAGAAACATATGGAAACCATCCTTCCTTTGTAATGATGGCCTATGGTAATGAACCTCATGGTCCCAACTACGTAGACTATCTGATCAAATTTATAGACCATATGAAGCAGTTGGATACTAGGAGAGTATATACCGGTGGAGCCGGTTGGCCATACCTGGGAAATGCAGATTTTTTCAATAATAGTGGACCAAGAATTCAAGGATGGAATGCGAATTTAAATAGCATAATTAATGCCAAACCCCCACAGACTGTATTTGATTACAATGAAATGATCCAAAAAACAGCTATGCCCTTTGTTAGTCATGAAATGGGGCAGTGGTGTGTCTATCCTAATTTCAAGGAGATGTCAAAATACACTGGTGTCCTTAAACCTAAGAATTTTGAAATTTTTAAGGAAACACTGGAAGAAAACCACTTAGGAGCATTGGCGGATAGCTTTTTATTGGCATCAGGAAATTTACAGCGTATTTGTTACAAAGCTGATATAGAAGCAGCTTTACGTACCAAGGATATGGCAGGTTTTCAATTGTTGGATCTTCATGATTTTCCGGGACAGGGAACTGCTCTGGTTGGTGTACTAGATGCTTTTTGGGAAGAAAAAGGATATGTTTCTCCTGAAGAGTTTAGCACTTTCTGTAGTCCGACAGTTCCTTTGGCAAGGCTAGAAAAGAGGGTTTTTTCAAACACTGAAACACTTGAAGCTACTGTTGAAGTTGCACATTATGGAGCAACTCCAATACAAAAGGCAGCTTCAAAATGGACTTTAAACACTACAGATGGTAGCATATTTGCCGAAGGCAGTTTTCCACTTAAAGATCTTTTCATTGGGAATGGGCAATCAATGGGTACAATAGCTGTCCCATTAGAGAACATACAAGAGGCTCAAAAGCTTGTCCTGTCAGTTACAGTAAATAAACACATCAACCAATGGCCCATTTGGGTGTATCCCTCTCAACAAGAACCTATTGATAAAGAAGATGAAGTCATTGTGATTGATAAGTTGGATGCAACAACCGTAGGTTACCTAAAAAATGGAGGTAAAGTCTTATTAAACATCACAAAAGGAGACATTGCACCTAATAGGGGTGGTGATATTGGAGTCGGATTCTCTAGTATTTTTTGGAATACAGCCTGGACCAATGGTCAAAAACCCCATACGCTAGGCATTCTTTGTAATCCTCAACATCCTGCTTTGGCTCACTTTCCGACAGAGTACCATTCCAATTGGCAATGGTGGGATGCAATGACCCATTCCAATGCAATTGTACTCGATGCTTTCAGTCCGAATTTGAAGCCTATCGTCCGAATTGTCGACGATTGGTTTGAAAATCGAAGAACAGCTCTGATTTTTGAAGTTAGAATAGGAGAGGGGAAATTACTAGTTTCCGGCATTGATTTGCATACTAATTTGGAAAAGCGATTGGAAGCACAACAGTTGCTTTACAGTTTGAAAAAATATATGGTGAGCGATGATTTTAACCCTAAAGTGGAAGTGGAGATGGAGGTAGTAGGTCAATTGTTTTCTTATGAGTTGTAAATAAACATGAGTTATTCGAATTTTGTCTAAAGTCTAATCGCTACTCCTTCGGAGGCTGTCGAATCGTCCTA